>CAXRHS010001170.1:0-3299 GCA_964230235.1 Myxococcota bacterium | reverse complement strand
CCAGGGCTTCTTTGCCTAGTGCCGCTGCAGCTTTGTAGGCACGGTCGCGCTTGCCGAGCAACTCCAAGAGGCACGCCCGCGCCTGCACATCAAGGTCGCCCTTGGCGCGCAAGGCCGCTCGCCGCATCCGTTCCTGAGCGGCGTCGATCTGGCCAGTCTGCACCAGGGCTTCGATTTCCGGTTGCGCTCCGGGCAAGCTGGCCGGCAACGACAGTTGGCCGGGGGTCGAATCCAAAGTGGGCGCGAAATCGAGCGCCGCCGGGGCTGGCGTGCTGCCATCGAGCGTCAAGTCGGTTTCACTTGCGCGCGCAAGGCCTGGCGTCACCACCACCTGGGCGCCCGTCGGGCTCGCCAAATACGGCTCAGTTGCGGCGAAAACATCTCCGCGCAAGGCCGCAGCCATCGTTTCCGCGTTGTCGAAACGGTCGGCCGGGTCCTTGGCCAGCGCCCGCAGAATGGCCGTGCGCCATGCTTGCGTCAGCGGCCCAAGCGGCAGCGGGTCGGCTGGCGTCGTCAACATCTGGCCGAGGATGGCGGCATAGGTTGCGCCGCGGAAGGGGGGCCGGCCGCTCGCCGCCTCGTAGAGCATTGCCCCCACGGCGTACAAATCGGTGCGCGCGTCGACCGCTTCGCCGCGGGCCTGTTCCGGTGCCATGTAGAGCGGCGTGCCCAGCACCGCGCCGGCTTGGGTCAATTGCTGGTCGGCGCCGTCGTCGGTCCGCGCGAGGCCAAAGTCGAGCAACTTGACCCGAAACCCGCGGCTGCCCTGCGGCACCAGGTACACGTTGTCCGGCTTGAGGTCGCGGTGCACGATGCCGGCAGCATGGACAGCGCCGAGCGGCTCCAGGATGCCCTCGGCCAACGGCAGCAGGTCTGCTGCAGGCAGCGACCCGACGCGCAACCGCTCGCGCAGGCTCTGGCCCTGCAAAAGTTCCATCACCAAGAACGGGTTGCCGTCGCCGTCAAAACCGAGGTCAAAGACCTCGACCACCCCAGGATGGCCGGTCGCCGCTGCCGCGCGCGCCTCGCGCAAGAACCGCTCGACGGCCACGCGATGGCCCGGACCCTGCACCTGCATCCGCTTGAGCGCGAAGCGTCTGCCGAGCACGGTGTGCTCTACCGCAAACACATCGCCCATGCCGCCAGAGCCGATGTGGCCGACGACCCGGTACCGGTCGGCGTACACCTTGCCCAGTTCGTGGACCGCGGGCGCGTTCACTGGTGGCCTCCGCTCAGCGCTCGACCAGTGCGGCCATGGCCTTCCAGTCCAATTGTTTGGCAAATGTCGCCCGCACTTTGTGCACGTGGGGGTCGTTCTGTGCGGCCGCAGTGGGGTCGCCGCCCTGCCGGGAGCACACCGCCAACCAGCGAACGGCGAACCGCCCCGGCTTGGCGCCAAACCAGTCCTTCGTAAGTTCAACGACCTGTCTGCCGCATTGTTCGTCTGCCGTCAGCCCGGAGGCCGGCGGTTGCGTCACGCACCCGGCCAGAGGCGACCACTCACGGGCGGGTTCGGCCGCCTGGGCGGCGGTCAGGGCCTTGCGCTCGGCGCGCCAGGTGTTCAGCAGCTTCTGATAGCCGGCAAGCCCCTGCCGCGCCTCGTCGGTGTCGGGCATTGCGCCCTTGATCAGGTCGTAGTCGGCCTGCTTCTCAGCGATGAGCAGGTCGAGGTAGGCGCCGAGCGCGACCGGCCTGTACCACGGCCGCACCGCGAAGATGGCGCAGTCGTCCTCGACGAAAGCAAAGCCGTTGTCGCTGCGTAAAGTGCGCTTGATGGTGAACATCGGCGTGCCGCCCGGTCCCGGCCGTTTCACCGTAGCCTCGAACAGAAAATCCTCGGGCGTGTTGAGCGAGACCACGATCGAACCCTGGGCCTCGATCGACACCTCTTTGGCGGATTTTGCGTCCTTCTGGTAGACGTGGTGCAGTCCAAAACCGATGACATGCGGCAGCGGGGCGCCCGGTTGGCTGTCGCCGCCGTGGTATAGGCCGTGGCGGAACCAGGGCCGGATCTCCAGGCCCCTGGGTGCCCTCAGCACCGGCGTCGCTTTGACCAGCGCCGTCACCTTGTCGATGGTGGCTTTGGCACCGGTCATGGCGGCCGGCAGCGCCTGGCCCTTGCCCCACTGGCCTTGCACTTGTTCGGCGGGCATGCCCGGCCACTGGCGCTGCGCTTGTTCATCGGCGAGGGGCTGGTCTTCGACTTGCGCACTGGCGGGCGCGGCGACGGTCAGCGAAGCAAGCACGCCCACTAGCAAACGCATGGCGGTCCAATGGCCGGCCGAAGGGCCGCGCTGCGTAGGCTAGGGCAAGGCCGCGCCGGAACGCAAACCGCTTTTGCTCAGGCCCCCCCATTGTTCAGATGTATGATTCTATTTGTGTTTGCTCGGTCCTGGTGGCGTCGGGCGGCGCCGCCCGCTTGCCCAGCCAATTGCGCCGCATCCTAGCCTCCCTGCTCGGCGCGCCAGGGCAGCGTAGATCGCGCGTTTCAATTGTAATTTCATCGATCTGAACAATGGGGGGGGCATGCGGGACGGCTACGGCTCGTCTTGGGCGTCCACCGCGGCAACGAACCGCGCGTCGCGCGCCGTTAGCCCGCCGGCGTCGTGCGACCACACCGTCGCCCGCAGCCGGGCCCAGCCAATATGCAGATCGGGGTGGTGGTCGTGGGCTTGCGCCACAGCGCCGATGCGGTTGGCCAGCGCCAGGGCTGCGGCAAAATCGGCCAGCGTCCACGCCCGCGTCAGGTGGCCCGCGACATCAAGCGACCACGCTGGGTGGGCCACCAGCAGGGCCGCGACCTCGTCTGCCGTCAACCGTTGCAAGTGGTTCACGCCTCGGCCTACGCCGGCTTGGGGTTGCCGCCTTCGATGACTTTGCGCAGGCCCAGGATCGCCAGCGGCCCAGCCAGGGTGGTGCAACCGATGATGAGCCACATGGTCGACGTATCCCGCGCCCCGGTTTCCGGGCACCAGGTGGCGAGCATCCAGCCGCTCATCCAGCCGACCACCGGTTTGGCAAAGAACATCGGTACTTGCGACAAGCCCATGTAGCTGGCCTCGCGGCCGGGCGCGGCGACGGTGGCGGTGTATTCGTACAAGCGCGGCGACCACAGGCATTCGCCAATCGACAGCACGGCGACAAACGCGACCTGGGCTTCAAACGCCGACGAGAATACCAAGAAGAACACCGACGACCCCGAAATGAAGCTGCCGGCGACGATGCACCAAAAGGCGCTCAGTTTCTTGGTGAAGGCGGTGACAAATGGCGTAAGCACGATCACCAGCGCGGGATTGAGC
>CAXRHS010001169.1:0-8925 GCA_964230235.1 Myxococcota bacterium | reverse complement strand
CCGCCAACGGTTGCCGATCCCTTGGAGGCCAGGTCCACCGGCCACCACAGGCCGTGCGGCGCCAGCGCCTCTTGCAGCACAGCGTTGGGCACGCCAGCGCCAACGGTGACGCTCCGGTTCAGGGCGTCGACAGGCCCTATCGCGCGCAAGCGGTCGAGCGACAACACCAACTCGCCGCGCGTCGCCACCGCGCCTGCCGCCAGACCGGTTCGCCCGCCAGAGGGCACGATGGCGATGGCCGCAGCCGCACACAGGCGGACGACCGCGGCCACTTCTTCGGCCGAGCGCGGCCACGCGATGGCAACCGGCGCCGGGTCGTAGGCCCGCGTCCAGTCGCGGCCCCAATGCTGCAGGTCAGCGGGATCGGTCGAGACCGCAGACTCGCCCAGAACAGCTTGTAACGTGAGCAGAAATTCTTCGGTCATCAGAAAGGCGCAAAAATCGGCCCGCCGACCTTGAAGTCCTTGGGCACGCACAGCGCGACCGCCGACCCGGCAAAGTACTGGCACGGGCTATCGGTCGGACACGCCGGATAGCCAAAGCCGCATTGCTGCAAGCACATCGGCATCGGCGTGCCTTTGACGCACAGCGTGCCGGTGTCACAGTCATTTTGCTGTTGAAAACAGATGCTTCCGTGCGGCAGCTTGCCGGTCTTCTGGCACCAGCTTTGGCCGTTGCCGTAGTACTGGCACTTGGCGCCTGGCCCGCACACGTCGGCAAAGCCGCTGCATGCCTTGGCGCAGACCGCCCCCGGGTTCTCGCTCGGGTTGCCGATGCACGCGAGGCCTTTCTGGCATTGCCACTGCTTGAGGTAGCAGACTTCATAGGCGCCCAAAGTGCCTTCGGGCACGCACCAGCCGCCCCAGTTGCCGGTCGCGCAGTACAGCTTACCGTCGCCGCAGTCAGCGTCTGCTTTGCACGACTTGGCGCACATGGCCCCAGGCGTGCCGGCAGACAGACACGCAAGGCCAGGCGCGCACGGCTTTTGCAGGTTCGAACACGCCTCGCCTTGTTTGCCGCCGCCCGCCGGTTGGCAGTAGCTGCCCGCTTGACCGTAGTCCTTGCAGTCGGTGCCAGCGGGACAAGCCTTGTTGGCGCCGCAGCTTGCAATGCACACCGATTCGCTGCCCTGGCCCCAGTTCTGGCAAAAGGTCTGCGGCGCGCAGCTGAATGCGCTGCCCTTGCACGGCTTGCCGATTTCGATGGCGCCGTTGGGGATGCAACTTCCGGTCTCACCGTTGCCCCACGGGCTGCACCATGAACCGCTCGGGCAAGCGCCGGGGCTGCCAGCAGCCGCCCCTGGTTTGCAAATCTTGGAGCACACTTCGCCGCCCTGCGGGCCAATGCACAAGTGCCCGGCTTTGCACGAGGTGGCGGCACCCGCGCACGATTCGCCGTGGTTCTTGCCGCCGTCCGGTTGGCAGCCGCTGTAGTCGGGGCCGTACTTGGTGCACACCGAACCGGTCGGGCATTTGCCGTCGCTGTTTTCGCCGCAGGGCTTCTGGCAGTACGCGTCGGGGTTGTAGGTGTCGTTGCCGCCGATGCACCACGAGCCGGCCGTGCACGCGCCGGGGTTCTTGCTGCAATTTTCGCCATTTTGCTTGTCCCCCTTGGGCAGGCACACGCTCCACGGGCCGCCCGGCGACTTCCAGCAGTAGGCGGACTGGTTCAGGCCCTTGGCATAGGCGGCGCAGTCGGCGTCGTTGCTGCAGTTGGGCGAGCACACCGCGCTGGCGGTGCCCTGGCTGGCGCAGAACAGGCCTTTTTGACACGCGAACCGGTCGCTGGCACAGCTCTGGGCGGCGGTGGCGTTGCCATGTTTCTGGCAGATGCCGTTGGTGCCTGCGCCGTAGGTGGTGCAGTCAAAGCCCTTGGCGCAGGCGGCGTCGTCTTTGCACAGCGTCGCGCAGTAGGCCAGCGGGTCGCCCGGATAGGCTTCGATGCACCAGGCACCTGCGCCGCAGCCGCCGATGGTCTTGCCCGCACAGGGCGTGGCGTCGGCTTTGTCGGGGGTGTAGGGGATGCAGCCGCCGTTGCCGTTTTCGAACACCACGCACTTGCTGCCGGGCGGGCAATTCTGGTTGTTGGCATTGCAACCAGCGATGCATTGGGCAGCGCTCTGGGTCTGCAGGCAAAAGGCGCCGCCCGCGGGGTCGCAGTCGCTCTGGCCACCAGTCTTGCAGTCCGCGCCGACGGGCTTGCTCTGTGTCCCGCACGCCGTGGCGAGGCCGAATTGCTTGGTGCAGTACGACTGGATGCCGTACTTGACGCAGCACATCGGCTCGGCGGCGGTCGATGCGCACTCGCCGTTGCTCAAGCAGCCAACCTTGCCGCAATAGGCCTGAGGCGTGCCAGCCGCGAAACAAGTCAAGCCAGGTTGGCACGAATTGGGCGGCGCGCACGACCCACCAAGAGACCCAGGCGCCGGCGGTGGGTTGCCTGTGTCGCTTGGGCTGGTTGCGTCGCTGCCGACCGCTGTGTCCTGGCTGACCGGCGCCCCGTCGGCCTGGACCACGGCGCCGTCGGGCAGCAAAAAGGTGCCATCGCTGGCCGCGATGGTGCCGTCGGGCAATGCGCTGGCTGCGGCATCCGAAACAGCGACTGTTCCACCGGTGTCGCCCGTCCCCGCGCCGTCGGGACCAACCCACCGCTTGGCGTCATCGCTCCACACCCAACTGTCGCTGGGGGGCGTCGCATCGGCTTGAAACTGCCAACCGTCGCCGAGCGAACCGCCGGACACATCCGCAGTCGCTCCTGCTGCCCCGGCACCGCCTGTGACGGTTGCGTCGTTGCTGCCACAGGAAGCAGCAAGCACGACCATGAACACAAAGCGTTTCATGGCGAATCCTTGGCGCACGGAATGGCAAGCGGGCCGGCGGTGCCCGGGTTCGGCCAACCGTCGACCACGCAGTCGCCGTCCAGGTCCACTTTGCGCTCGCGCACATCGTTGAGGCAGCCCTTCTTGTCCACGCCGACCCAGTGGACTTCGCCGCAGCCCTGATCGTGTCCGTTTTTCTTGTCTTTGTTGGTGGTTTCATCGGCGAACGGATCGAAGCGCGTCACGATTCGGTCGCCATTGACGTCCACCAGCTCCAAAAGTCGCTGATTGCCCGGGAACTCCTCGCTGTCGGTCCAACCCTGCGCGGGCTTGCCGTAGGTGAACTTGTAGGCGATGCGCACCGGCGGCACGCCGGCGGCGGGTTCGATGTAGGGCAACTCCAAGGCGATGGTCCACGTGCCTTCGCCGGCGGTCGCGTCGCCGTGGGTGCCGTCGTCATACATCCGGGCTTGATTGGGCACCCAATTGCCGAGCGCCGCGTTGGCGCCATCGACTTGCGCTTGGGTCAGACAGGTTGGCCCCGCCGACCCCGTGCACATCTGGCTGTCTCTGTGGATGCCGCCGGTGACGAACACCGATTTGCCATCGGTCTTGTTCGTCCACAAGTACGGGTCAAAGGTAGCGTCGCAGTTGGCATTCTTGCCGCCAGTCGCCACAAAGCGGGTCTGCAAGACGACCCGGATGCGGTCGGGTACATAACAGGCCTTGAACGTGAAAGCGCCCAGCGCGGCCGCAAGCAAAGCGTCGAATTTGGCCGTCCCGGAATCTGCCGCGCCATCGCCGTCGACGTCGATCGCGTGCCCCGCCATCAGGGCCGGGTTGAGCAGCGATCCCGTTGCGGCCAGTTGCCAACTGCCGTCGCTGGTCGCCGCCGTGGCTGGCGCCTGGGCGCGGATGCGCGCGACCGCCGCGACCACTTGCAGCAGCGCCGGGTCGGGGTCTTTCGCCATGATCTTCTTGTGTAATTCGATAAGGGTGTCCGTCACGCCACTTGCAGCCGCGCCGGGCAACCCCTGGCCCATCGACCGCAGCTTGCCAACCACAAGGAGCGCCATTGCCGTGGTGACATCGTCGACGTGCAGGGCGCCCGGACTCAGTTCGTCGATGCGCAGTTGCTTCGGCGGGGCCAGCACGGTGGCCTGCGGCGGCAGCGAAGGCACCAACGCCAGCCACTGCTTGCCGCCAAGCCGCGCCGAAACCAGCGAATTGGCCAAGCCGACATCGCCTGCTAGCGTCAGCGCAAACTCGCCATTGGCGCCCGCCGTCGCCTGGACGCCGGCCAATGCCTTGCCGTCTGCGCCCAGCACACCGACCGCAGCGCCTGATCCGCCGGTAACGTCGCCGGTCAGCGTCTGCGGTGCTGGCTCAGGCATCGGCCGGTTGTCGCCGCGCGTCAGCTCGGTCAGCAGCAGGCCATCGACATTGCACGCCACCGCCAGCACCAACGCCAGGGACAAAAGGAGGTTGCGGGGCATCATCACACCTGAACCAAAGCGCAAACGCGCGCGCGTCATTGTGCCACGCGCTACCCGCCTTGGCCACGCGGATTTGACGGCCGCCGCTGCGCTGTTACCCTGCGCGCGCGAGCGGGACCTTGGAGTTGAATTGCACAACTGGCTGGCCATACTAGCGATTTTCTCTGGCGTGCCGTTGGGTGCATTGGCTGCGCCGGTGCCATCGCCCGCCCGCGTCCAACTCACCCAAGTCCGGCGCTTTGTGCTCGACCCCGGTCACGGCGGCGACAACCTGGGCGCGTTGGGTACCGGAGGCATCCGCGAAAAGGCGCTGACGCTGGCATCGTCGCTGCGCATCGCCCAGTGGCTGCGCGAACACTGCGACGCGCAGATCCTGTTGACCCGCGATCGCGACGATGCGCTCGAACTGCGCCAGCGTCCGCGCCTCGCCAACGACTGGAAAGCCGACGCGCTCATCAGCGTGCACGCCAACGCCCACGAGCAGGGCGAAGCGGCCGGCATGGAGGTGTTCTTTCTGGCTGCCGACGCCAGCGCGGAAGCAGCTCGGCAGCTGGTCGAGCGCGAAGAGGGGACGGCCGCGGGCGCCGCGAACGCCGGCAAGCCCTGGTCGGTCGGCGGCATCAAAAGCGATCTGGCGCTCGCCGCAGCCCATGCGCGCTCTCAGGCCTTTGCCTATGCGCTTGGCGACGCGCTGCAAGCGGTGCGCAAGAAGACTCGCTTTCGCGGCGTACGCCAAGCCGCGTTCGGTGTGCTCAAGGAAGCGCAGATGCCCGCGCTGGTGCTCGAACTCGGCTACATCACCCACCCGGTCGAGGGGCCGCAGCTTTTCGACCCAGTCGTGCAAGACGAGTTTGCCAAGGCGATCCTGCGGGCGCTGGTGGTCCTGGACAAGCGCCTGGCGCAAGAGCGCAAAGCCGAGGCAAAGCAGGCGGCTGCCAAAAAATAGTCGGCGGCGTCCGCGCAATGCCGTCGTAGCTTTCGCATGGCAAACGCTGCATCCACGCGGCGAACACCGGCGCTACTGCAATCCGCAGTTGCCCTTCGTCTTTCTGTTGGTCTGCTGGTCCGCTTGCCGTCGGCTACGGCGTCTGCTTTTCGATAAGCCGGGCGAGTTGGTCCGCCAACGCCGCCAGGCCCGCCTGGCCCGCGCCGCCGGGCAAATCGGCAACCACCGCCCCCCGGCTGTCGACCACAAAACCCCGACGAATTCCCGCCTTGTGGTCGCGCATGTCGTTGGCGAACACCGCGTTGGCGCCGCTGCGGGTCGCCAGATGGTGGGCGGCGCGAATCAGCGTGTCGCGATCCGCGCCGGCCAGTAGCTTGAAGCCGAGCAACCACGTTGCCGGTGCCTCGGCCTTGACCCGGTCGATCGCCTTGGCCGTCGGCACCAGTTCCAGCGCCAGGGTCTCGGCCTGACCGCCGACCGCTGTACCCAGAGAGTCCTTGCGCGACAACAACTTGCCCGCGACCGGCCTGGGCGCAAAATCGGCGACCGCCATCGCGCACACGACGGCGGCTGGCTGGAGTTCCTTGCACAGCCGCGCAAGCGCTTCGCCGGCCTCGGCCGCAGTGTCGACTGGGTGCACGGTCAGACGTCCACTGCCGACTGCCTGGCGTCGCGCGCGAAAGGCCACCTCGACGCTTTCGGCAAGCGATTCGACGGACGCGACGGCCACGTCGACATCCACCTGCAAGCGATCGGGGCGCGCTCCGCCAGCTCCGCAGATGTAGTGGACCGTCCAGCCGGTTTCGAGCAAGCGCAGGGCCAGCGCACAGGGCAGGGCACCCGTCGCTGTGTTGGTGATGGCGCGCACCTCGTCGATTGGTTCGCGGGTTCCGCCTCCGGTCACGATGCAGGTGCGATGATGGGGCGTCACAGCAAAGCCTTCCAAACCACCAGCGCTGCGATGAGCCGGTACACCCCAAACGGCCACAGGCCAACGCGCCCCAACGCCCGAATGAACAGCGCAATCGAAGCCCAGCCAGTCAAGAATGAGGCGATGAGGCCCACCGCGATCGCCTCAGGGCCGATGCCATCCACGATCACCCGCCATTCCTTGAGCGCCTCGTAGGCGGTGGCGGCGCCCAACACCGGTATCGCCAGCAAGAATGCGAAGTCGGCCGCAGCGCGCCGATCCAGGCCAGCGAGCAGGCCGCCGACCATGGTCGACATCGACCGCGAGGTTCCGGGCACCAGCGACAGGCACTGGAAAAGGCCGACCGCCAGCGCCGTCCGTGGCGAAAGTTCTTCCAGCTTCGCATCGCGCGGCGCCCGCGACCGCTTGACCCACAGGTCGACCGCGATCATGGCAATGCCGCCCACCGCCAAGGCCACAGCAACCGGAGCGGGCCCAAAAAGGAACTTCTTGATCGGCTTGCGCAGCGTAAGCCCGGCAACCACCACCGGGGCAAAGGCAATGGCAAGGCCCAACAACAGCCGCTGACCTTGCTGGCGCGCCACCGGGTCGTCGCCGCGCAAGCCGTTGATGCGCTGGATCAGCAGCGGCGCGTAGTACCAGGCGCACGCCAGCAGCGCGCCTGCCTGGATGACGATGTCGAAAGCGTCGACCGCGGCTTTGCGCGCCGGATCGGCATCGAGGCCCAGCCAGGCGCCGGCCAGTATCAAGTGCCCGGTCGACGAGACCGGAATGAACTCGGTCAGCCCTTCGACCAGACCCAAGATGACGGCGTGCAACAGATCCATGGCGGCGCGGTGTACGCTGTCGGGCCGATGCAGTCAAAAATCTGGCGCGAAGGCCGCCCGGCGCTACCCTGCGCGCGATGCAAGACGCGCCACCAAGCTCCGCAACCGCAACAACCGCCGGCATTCGGGCTGCGGCGCTCCTGCTTGCGGCGAGCACGCTGCTGTCGCGGGTCCTCGGCTACGGCCGCGACTGGCTGATTGGCTTTGAGTTTGGCGCGACCGGCCAGACCGACGTCTACCAGGCCAGCTTTACAGTGCCCGATCTGATCAATCACCTGCTGGCCGGCGGGGCGTTGTCGGTGTCGCTGCTGCCGCGCATGGCCGAGCTGTACGCCAGGCAGGACCGCGGCGAAGGCCAGGCTGGCGAGGCAGACCGCGCTTTTTCCGTCGTGTGCTCCGCCATGATGGTCGCCGCGACCGTGCTGGTGGGCGTCGCCTGGCTGGCGTCAGACTGGCTAGTGGCCTTGTGGTTTCCTGGCTTTGATGCGCATAAGCAAGCTCACACAGCACAGTTGACGCGGATCGTCCTGCCCGCACAACTATTTTTTCTGGTCGGCGGCCTGTTTCAGGCTGCGCTGCTGGCGCGACAGCGCTTTCGTGCCATGGCGCTGACGCCGCTGCTCTACAACGCGGGCATTCTGATCGGCGGGGTCGTCGGCGGTCGGGTTGGCCAGATCGAGGGCTTTTCTTGGGGCGCCCTGGTCGGGGCGTGCGCGGGCGGCCTGGTCGTGCCGGTGTGGGCGGCGCGGCACACCGTCAGGTTTCACTTCGCCTTCTCGCCTCTAGACCCTGAAATCAAGAGATTCTTGTGGATTGCCGCGCCGCTGATGATCGGCGTCAGCCTGACGACCGTCGACGAGTGGCTGGTCAAGCACTTCGGGTCGTCGTTGCAGGCTGGCGCAATCTCCTGGCTGATGACCGCGCGCCGGGTGATGCTGGTGCCAATTGGCATTCTGGGCAGCGCAGCCGGGCAGGCGACCGGCAGCTACCTCGCGCGGCTGCACGCCGAGGGTCGCCGCGACGAGTTGGCGCAGACGCTGACGCGTTCGGTGTCGGCGGTCACGGCGCTGTCGCTGGTCGCGGCTGGCTTGCTGTGGGCGTTGGCGCTGCCAGTGGTTGCCTTTCTCTTTCAATACGGAAAGTTCACGGCGCGTGACGCCGCGCAGACCGCCGAAGCCTTGCGGCCGCTGGCGTGGGCGATACCGGCCTGGGGCGCGCAGCAGGTGCTGGCGCGGGCCTTCTACGCGACCGGCGACACCTGGCGGCCAATGGCGGCGACCACGGTGATTCTGGTCTGCGCAGTCCCGCTCTACGCCATTGCTGGCAACGCGGGGCCTGGTGCTTTGGTCGGTCTGTGCGTGGCGGGTGCGGTCGGCATGTGGCTGCAGGCGGTCGGGCTCGCAGTGCTCGCCTGGCGGCGGCTGGGCTTCGACCTCGCCGGTTTTGCTGGTGAGGTCGCGCGGGCGTCGCTCGCGGCAGCGGTGGGCGCAGCGTGCGCTTGGGGGCTGACGACCTATGTGCACTTCGATGCCCTGGCGGGCTTGCCGGCTCCGGTCGCGCGCGGAATCGACCTGGCGATCCGCGGTGCTCCGGCAGGGCTTGCCGCGCTGTCGATAGCGGTAGCGGTCGGCATGGCCGGAGTGCCGGCGCGCGTCGCCGGTCTGCTCGGCCGCCGGCGCGCCTAGTCACTTGACATGCAAGCAGATTTCACGCGGTCGATTTGCCTTGCGCCGCGATCCGAATTTCGCTACGGTGGCTGCGCGTGTGGCCGGGAATCGCCGGCCATGCGGTGCGTTTGACCCGGCGACGCCGAGCCGGCCACAAAGGGCTGGCGGGCGTTGACAGCGGTCCGAGGTTGCGTCGGCGCTGAGTTGACCGTGGGACTTTGGCATCCTTGGTTTGGCCTG
>CAXRHS010001168.1:0-3903 GCA_964230235.1 Myxococcota bacterium | reverse complement strand
ATTGCGTGCGCGATTCGTCCACTTGAAGCGGCGGATCGCGACGGCCTTGCAACCACGACGAGCGGGCCTCGGCGCGGGCGTGCGCAAACAGCCAGGCAAGGGCGAGGTCCGGCGGTCGATCGCAGCGCTCAAGGCCGCCCGCCGCCGCTTCGCGCCACGCGGCGTCGTAGTCCGGCACCGGCGCCGCGGCAGAATCAAGCATGGGCGTGCCAACTGCTGGGCCGCGCGCGACTAAGCCCGCTTGCCAAGTACAGCTTCGGTGGCCACCACCACCTTGTAGCGGTCGCGGGCGACTTGCACGATGTTCTGGGCAAACTCCGGGTAGATCTTGAGCACGCGCCGAAAATCGGCGCCGTCCAGGCTATACAAATCGCAGTCGGTCATCGCGACCACGTTGGCCGTGCGCGGCCCGGCCATCAGCACGCTGAGCTCACCGAAAAAATCGCCTTCGGCCAGCGACTTGAACACCGCGCCGTCCGCGCCCCGGACCTCGACCTTGCCGCGGACGACCAGGTACATGTCCGTGCCCGGATCGCCTTTGCGCACCACGTAGTCCCCTTTGGACCGGGCGACGGGCTTGAGGCACAGCGCCAGGCCGTGCAGGAAGGCGGGACTGGTTCCGGCAAACAGGGGCACCTTGGCCAAGATGGTGGGGTCCACCACCTCCAGCCACTTGCGGCCGTCGCGTTCGATGAACTGAAACGAAGCCCGCGGCCCCCAGGTCCCGGTGGTGTAGTTGGGAAAATCGGGCGGCGCGCTCTGCGTCCACGCGTCGAGCATCGGCTGAGCAATGCGCCAGGCGGCCTCGACCAGGTCTGATCGCGAGAACAGCGACGCGTCGCCGGTCATGCAGTTGTAGATGAGCACTTCGTAGCCGGTCGAGCGCTGGGCCTCGAAGTTGCTTTGATAGTCGAAGCGCATGTTGACCGGTTGCAGCATCAAGCCGGGCCCGGGGCTCTTGGCCTGGAAGCGCAGTTCGACCCCTTGAGCCGGTTGAATTTGGAAGATCAACTGGTTGGGCTCGATTTCTTCCACTTCTGGGGTGTCGCGAAACAGCACCTCGGGCGCCTTCTTGAACTGCACCAGAATCTCGGTGGCGCGCGTCCACAGGCTCTTGCCGCTGCGCAGGTAGATCGGCACCCCTTCCCACCGCCAGTTGTCGATGAAAAGCTTCATCGCCGCGAAAGTCTCGGTGCGCGAGTCGTCGGCGACCTCGGGCTCGTCGCGGTAAGCGATGACCGGCGTGCCGTCGGGCTTGCTGCCGGCGCCATACTGGCCGCGGATGGTGTGCTTGTCCACATCGCCCGACTTGTAGATGCGCACCGCGTCCAACACTTTGAAGCGCTCGTTGCGCACGGCGTCGGGCTTGAGCGAGGTCGGCGGCTCCATGCACAAGTAGGCGAGCAACTGGAACATGTGGTTCTGGATCATGTCGCGCAACACGCCCGACGACTCGTAGTACTTGCCGCGGCCTTCCACGCTCACGGTTTCGGCCACGGTGATTTGGATGTGGTCGATGTGGTGCTTGTTCCACAGCGGCTCGAAAATGCCATTGCTGAAACGAAACGCCAGGATGTTCTGCACCGTCTCTTTGCCGGTGTAGTGGTCGATGCGAAAGACCTGATCCTCACTCCAGTGTGCAAGCAACTGCTGATTGAGCGCCAGGGCCGACGGCAAGTCGTGGCCAAAGGGCTTCTCGACAATGACGCGCCGCCACGCCGCCCCCGGCTTGCACAGCCCTGCCGCGTCCAGCATTTGCGACACCAACCCAAACAGCGACGGCGGAATCGCGTAGTAGAAAAGCAGGTTGCCGCCGGTGCCCGCGTCCGCGCCCACTTGCGCGCACACCTGGCCCAGGCGCTCGAACGCAGCGGCGTCGTTGAACTTGCCCGGGGTATAGTGGATGCGCCGCACCAGGTCTTGCCAGGCGTCTTCGACAAACACTTTGCGGGTCGAAAACTTGCGAATGTCGGCCGACAGCCGGTCGCGAAAGGCCTCGCTGGTCAGGTCATCCATCGCCATGCCGACGATGCTGGTGCGCGGGTCGAGCAGGCCATCGCAGTGCAAGTTGTAGAGCGCGGGCATCAGCAGGCGCTTGGTCAAGTCGCCCGATGCGCCGAAGATGACCAGCACGCACGGATCCGCCGGATCGTCTTTGCTGGGCACGCGCAGTAGCGGCGTCGGGTCGGTCATGGCGGCTCCGGCTTGCCGTTCGCGGGGTTGGGCGCGTTGGGCGATGCGCGATGGTGCGCTGGGCGGGCGGCGGCGTCAATGGGCTGGGGCGCTACCTGACTGGCCGGACGGGTGCAAACCATGCGCCCGGTTCCAAGTACAACCATGTGCCTGGTTCGGACTGGCGCACCGGTTAGGACCCGTGCAAAAATAAGTCGATCGACATACGCGCGGAGCGGAGCGGCGAGTCGACTTGCAAAGTCGCGAGCTTGCGACCCACTCGGCAAGCAACGGGCCGACGTGGAAAATCGAATAGATTTGCACGGGCCCTTACCCGGCCAAATGCGCCCGCAGGGCATCGCGCGTTGCCCCTGGCGGACCAGCGCGCACCAGATCCGCCACCGTGCCGCACCAGGTCACGTCGCCACCGGCGAGCCCGGCCCCCGGCCCCAAATCCACCAGCCAATCCGCCTGCGCAAGGATGTCGAGGTGGTGCTCAATCACGACCAGCGTGTCGCCGCGCGCAACCAGGTCGCGCAGCGTGCCCAGCAGCTTGTGTACGTCGTTCAGGTGCAGCCCGGTCGACGGCTCGTCCAGCACGAACAGGGTCTCCGTTCGCCGCCGCCTGGCCAATTCCGTAACCAGCTTGAGACGCTGTGCTTCGCCGCCCGACAGCGTGTCGCTCGATTGCCCGAGCGTCAGGTACCCCAGGCCCATGCGCTCGCACAGCCGCAAAGGTTCTGCCACCGCGCGCAAGGCCGCAAAGTGCAGCGCGGCTTCTGCCATCGACATCGCCAGCACTTGCGCAAGGTTCTTGCCTTTGTAGGCCACGCCCAGGACCCGCGGGCCGTAGCGCTGGCCCTGGCATGCCTCACAGGGCACCGCCACAGTGGGCAAGAACGACATTTCCACCCGCAGCTGGCCGGTGCCGCCGCAGCTGTCGCAGCGACCGGTTCCGGCGTTGAACGAAAAATCCGAGGCGGTCAGGCCCGCCACCTTGGCATCGGGCAGCGCGGCAAAGGTCTGGCGCAAGGTGTCGAAGATGCCCATGTAGGTCGCCGGACACGAGCGCGGGGTGCGGCCAATCGGCGCCTGGTCCACCACCGAAACGGCACCCAACCCGTCGAGCCCGAAAATGGCACCCAAATTCGGCGGCAGCGCGGTCGCGCCACCAGCCGCAACCCACGCCAGGCCGCCCGGCACCAGCACGTCGCGGACCAGAGTCGATTTACCCGACCCCGACACGCCAGTCACCACGTTGAACCGGCCGCGGGCGAAACGCGCCTGCCCGCCGCGCAGGTTGTGCAAGGTCGCGCCGGACAAGGTGATGAGCGGGGTGTCCGCGTCCACCGCATGGCCGGATCCGCGCGGTCGCAATCCCGGCGGCAACCGCAAGGCGGCACCCGTTGGCGACTGCGGCGCGGCCAGCAGCTCGGCCACGGTGCTGGCCTTCACCTCGGTGTTCACCACCAGCAGCACATAGCTGTTGGCGATCAGCGAGACCGGCGCAAAATCGCGCACCGCGTCGTAGGGCAGGGTCTTGTACAGGGCGGGGTTGATGGCATGCGTGGCATTGGTGCCGAGGAGCAGCGTGTAGCCGTCAGGTGCCGCCCGGGCCACCACCTCGGTGCCGGGAATGCCGGCGGCGCCCGAGCGGTTGTCCACCACCACCGGCTGGCCCCAGGCCTCGCCCAGCTTGTTGGCGATAGGCCGGGCGAGGATGTCGGTCAC
>CAXRHS010001167.1:0-2589 GCA_964230235.1 Myxococcota bacterium | reverse complement strand
GCGCACCCAGGCGCTGGCCGACGGCCCGGGAGGTGCCGCATGAACGGGCCGATCTCGGGCGACAAGACCGCAGCCCAGTTGCACCGCCTGACTGTCGACGATGCCGGGGGCGACGGCACCGCAATCCTGGGCGGGCGGCACGGCAAGCACGATGCCTTGGATTTGATGACCGGCGCCGCCGGCTACACCGACGACATCAGCCACGCGCGGATGCTGCACTGCAAACTGCTGCGCAGCCCGCATCCCCACGCCCGCATCGTCGCCATCGATACCAGCCGGGCTGAGGCGATGGACGGCGTGCACGCGGTGCTGGTCGGGGCCGAACTGCCGATTCCGTATGGGGTCATCCCGTGGACACCCGATGAGCACGCCCTGGCGCTGCACAAGGTCCGGTTTGTGGGCGATCCGGTCGCGGCGGTTGCCGCGGAGAGCGAAGACCTCGCCAACGAGGCGTGTCGGCGCATCGCGGTGACCTATGAACTGCTGCCGGCCCTGACCGATCCCGAGCAGGCGCTGGCGCGGTCGGACGTCAAGATTCACGAAGACAACAAGCACGGCAACATCACCAAGCGGGTGCAACTCGCTTTTGGCGACGTCGACGGCGCGCTGGCGGCGGCGGAACTCGTCATCGAGGGCCACTATCGCTTTCACGGTTCGACCCACGCCCCCATCGAGCCCCATTGCGCCATCGGTGCGGTGGACGGCAAAGGGGTGTTGACGGTGTGGTCTGCCACCCAGGTGCCCCACTACTTGCAGCGCGAACTCGCAAAGGTGCTGGAGCTGCCAATGCGGCAGATTCGCGTCATCCAGCCGGCGGTCGGCGGCGCATTTGGCGGCAAGTCCGAGCCGTTTGCCCTGGAGTTCTGCGTCGCGCGGCTGGCGCAAAAAACCGGTCGGCCGGTCAAGTGCCTGTACACCCGCGAAGAGGTGTTCTTGGCCCACCGCGGCCGCCATCCGTTCGACATGCGCTACCGCACCGCGTTTGCCGCCGACGGCCGCATTCTGGCGGTCGACTCGCGGGCGTTGCTGGACGGTGGGGCCTACAGCTCGTTTGGCCTGGTGACAACCTATTATTCTGGCCAGTTGCTGGCGGCGCCGTATGTGTTTGGCAGCTACCGCTTCGACTCGACCCGTGTGTATACCAACAAGCCAGCGTGCGGACCCAAGCGCGGCCACGGCTCGGTGCAGCCAAGGTTTGCGCTGGAAGTCCAGCTTGACAAAGCCAGTCGCGCGCTTGGCATCGACCCCATCGAATTGCGTCGCCGCAATTTCATGGGCGAACACGCCACCACCGTCAATGGCTTTCACGTTGGCAGCAACGGGTTCCTGCTGTGCCTCGATGCGGTCGAGCGTGCCAGCGGTTGGCGCGACAAGTGGGGCAAGCTGCCGGCCGGCCGGGGCATCGGCGTTGCCGGGTCGTGCTACATCAGCGGCACCAACTACTGCATCTATCCGACCGACCTGCCACAGAGCGCGGTGCAGATGGCCCTGGATCGCTCGGGCCGCGTGCGCGTGTTCGCGGGGACGAGCGACATTGGCCAAGGCAGCACCACCATGTTGGCGACCATTGCTGCGCACGAACTCGGGGTCGAGCTCGACGACGTGCGCGTGGTCGCCGCTGACTCCGACCTGTGCCCGGTGGATCTCGGCGCGTACAGTTCGCGCATTACGCTGATGGCCGGCAACGCATGCGTGCAGGCGGCGCGCACCCTCGGCGACCGCATCCGTGCCGTCGTCGGCGAAGTCTGGGGTGTGGACGCGCAGCACATCGTCCTCGCCCACCGCCGCGCCAGCGACAGCACCAGCCCGGATCGCTGGATGCCGATTCAAGAGGCGTTCATCCTCGCCGAAGGCAAGCTCGGCCTGCTTGGCGCGACCGGCTCGTACAACACGCCAAAGACGGAAGTGCACGGCGACTACCGCGGCGGCACCATCGGCGCCAGCCCGGCGTACTCGTTCACGGCACACGTGGCCGAGGTTGAGGTCGACGCCGAGACGGGCGAGGTCAGCGTCGTGCAGGTCTGGTGCGCCCACGATTGCGGCAAGGCGATCAGCCCCGTGCTGGTCGAAGGCCAGATCGAGGGGTCGGTGTACATGGGCGCCGCCGAAGCGGTGATGGAACTGCACGAAGTCATGCCGAGCGGCCTGCGCGGCCCGGACCAGCGCCGCGAGCCCGGGCCCGGCCGTGACGGCCTGCTGGCCGCATCATCGCTGCTCGACTACCGCATGCCGACCTCCCTGGATGTGCCGCAGCTGTCTGCCCTGGTGGTCGAAGCGCCCGACCCGCGCGGCCCGTATGGTGCCAAAGAGGCGGGCGAAGGCCCGCTGCACAGTGCGATCCCGGCCATTGCCAATGCGGTGTTTGACGCGGTCGGCGTGCGCATCGACCACTTGCCGATTACGCCGGCCAAAGTGCTGCGGGCGCTGCGCCAGAGAGTCGAGCCATGCTGAGGCTGCCCGTATTCGACGTCGCGACGCCACCGGATCTGACGGCAGCGCTTCGCTTGCTTGCAGATGGGGCAACCAGCCCGCGCGCGCTGGCCGGTGGCACCGACCTGCTGCCCAACGCCAAGCTGGGCCAGACGCGCC
>CAXRHS010001166.1:0-4834 GCA_964230235.1 Myxococcota bacterium | reverse complement strand
AAGGGCTGGTGCGCGACCCTGCCCAAAGCAGACGGCGGGCCGTGCAGCGACGGCAACGCCTGCACGACCGGCGACCAGTGCGCGCTCGGCGCATGCCAGCCCGGCACCAGCACGCTAGCGTGCGACGACCAGAACCCCTGCACCAGCGACGCCTGCAACCCCCCGGCCGGCTGCGTCAACCTGGCCAAGCCCGCCAGCACCGCGTGCGACGACGGCAACGCGTGCACCGTTGGTGACGTGTGCGTCGGCACGGCATGCGCTGGCGGCGTGCCGGTCTGCCAGTGTCAGAAACAGGCCGACTGCGGTGCGCTCGAAGACGGCAACGCCTGCAACGGGACGCTGTACTGCGACCTGTCGGCGCCGCCGCCCTACCTGTGCAAGGTCAACCCCGCGACCTTGGTGGTGTGTCCGACCGGGCTCGACAACGCCTGCCAGTCCAACCAGTGCTTGCCCGCGACCGGGCAGTGCGCCTTTGTCGCCAAGGCGCAGAATAGCCCCTGCGACGACGGCAAGGCGTGCACGGTCGGCGACCATTGCCATAGCGGCCAGTGCCTGGGCGGTACCGACGTGTGCTTCTGCAAGGCCGATGCCGACTGCGCCGGGCAAGAAGACGGCAACCTGTGCAACGGCTCCCTCTTTTGCAACAAGGCCAAGGGCGCGTGCGAGCTCAACCCTGCGACGGTGGTCAATTGTCAAACCGCGCAAGACACCTTTTGCCGGCAAAACCTCTGCAACCCCAAAGACGGCAAGTGTCATCAGGTGGCAGTCAACGGCGGCAAGCCCTGCGACGACGGCACCGCCTGCAGCCCCAATGAAACCTGCCAGCAGGGCGCATGCACGGCGACAGTGAACACCTGCGACTGCCAGAAGGACGCGGATTGCCAGGCCAAAGAAGACGGCAACCTCTGCAACGGCACGCTGTTTTGCGACGTCAAGACCGGCAAGTGCAAGGTCAACCCGGCCACCGTCGTCCAGTGCAACACCGACGACGACCCGGCGTGTCTGCGCGATGTCTGCGACCCCAAGACTGGGCAATGTGCGGCAAGTCCGCTGCCCAAGGACGGAACCGCCTGCGACGACGGAAACCCGTGCACCACCGCCGACCTGTGCGCCAAAGGCAGTTGCCAAAGCGGTCAGAACATCTGCCCGTGCGACAGCAACGCGGCGTGCGCCGCCAAAGAAGACGGCAACCTGTGCAACGGCACGCTGTTTTGCGACCAGCAGGCCAAGACCTGCGTCGTCAACCCTGCCACCGTCGTCAGCTGCAGCGACGCGTTCGACGAGACCTGTCTGGCCAACCGCTGCAACCCATCGACGGGCAAGTGCGGCATGGCGCCGCGGTTGCAGGGCAACACCTGCACCGATGGCAGCGCGTGCGGCGCTGGTGGCTGGTGCCAACTGGGCGTGTGCGCGCTCGAAACCAAGTCGACCTGCGAATGCCAAGCCGACGGCGACTGCGCCCCTTTTGAAGACGGCAACCTGTGCAACGGCACGCTCTATTGCGACAAGACCACCGCCAAGCCGCTGTGCAAGCTCAACCCCAAGTCGGTGGTCGTGTGCAAGGTGAGCGGCGACACCGCCTGCCTGGGCACGCAGTGCGTAGCTGCGACCGGCATGTGCGTTCAGACCGCGCTCAACGGCGGCTGCGACGACGGATTGACCTGCACAGTCGGCGACGCATGCGCCAAGGGCAGTTGCCTGGGGCTGCCCAAAGACTGCACCGACACCCAGCCGTGTACGGCCGACGCGTGCCAGGAACCGTTCGGCTGCGTTCATCCCCCCGCCGCGCCGACTGCCTGCGACGACGGCAACAGCTGCACTACGGGCGATGCGTGCCTGGCCGGGCAATGCGCGGGCAAGCCCAAGGTCTGCGATGACGGCAACCCGTGCACCGTCGACAGCTGCAACGCCAGCGCCGGCTGCGCCGCCAGCCCGGGAGGCGGCGCGTGCACCGACAACGATCCGTGTACGGTCGGCGACCAGTGCAAGGCGGGCGCATGCGCGCCGGGCAAGGCCACCGTGTGCGACGACAAGGACTTCTGTACCGCCGACGCGTGCGACTTGCAGACCGGCAAGTGCGCTTTCGTCGCGCTGCCGGCCAGCCACTGCAACGACAACAACCCGTGCAGCGACGACAGTTGTTCACCCGACAGCGGCTGCGTCAACCTGGCGAACACGGCAACCTGCACCGACGGCAACCCCTGCACCACCGGCGAAGCCTGCGCGGCCAAAGCGTGCGCAGGCGGCAACGCGTTGCCGTGCTCGGATGGCAATGTCTGCACCGACGACGGCTGCGACCCCAAGACCGGCTGCAAATTCACGCCCAACACGGCCCTGTGCAGTGATGGCAACGCGTGCACGACCGGCGACGTCTGCAAAGTCGGCATCTGCACCGGCATGCTCGCCAAGACCTGCGACGACGACAACGTCTGCACGCTGGACAATTGCGACAAGTTGTCCGGGCTGTGCGTGCACGCGCCGACCGATTTCTCGTGCAGCGACAACAACGTGTGTACCGAACTGGACCACTGCAAGGCCGGCTCGTGCCAGGGCAAGGAAGTCGTGTGCGACGACGGCACCGACTGCACCGCCGACAACTGCGACGCCGTCAAAGGCTGTGCGGCCGCCAACGCCCCTGGACCGTGCACGCTGCCCAACTGCAAGGCAGACAATGTCTGCCAGGACGGCGCGTGCAAGGCCGGCAGCAAAGAGGCGCTCTTTGATGTCGAAATTCCGCTTGGCAGCAATGCACTCAGCGTCGAGGTATTTGGCCATGCCGTCGCCAAGTTGGGGACTGGTGGCCTGGTCGTCGTCGGCACCAGCAAGCTCAGCCCCGCCGGGACAAACGGCGGTGTCTGGTACTTTTCGGCCACCGGTCAGCCGCTGTCGTCAGGACCCATCGGTGCCGGCGCTCGCGCCGTAGCCACCATTGGCGGCACCCCCTTTGTCAACAACGTCGGCGGCGGAATGGCCTGGACGACCGGCTTTGGCCCCACAGCCGCGCCGATCAACGGCCTGTACCAGAGCCACGGTACAGGTGGCACCGGCATTGCGGAATTCAAAGGAGGACCTGTGGTGGCCGGCTACATCGCGAGCAACGGTGCCGTGGGCTACAAGGTCCTGTCGATGACGCCCAAACTCGACATCAACTGGCAGTGGTCAACCTGGGGAACGGTGCACGAGAACCTGCTGGCAGTGTTGGCCAATCCGCAGGGCACCCAGGTCGTGGCCGTCGGTGCTACCGGCAAAGAGAGCCATGGCGGCTCCGACGTTGCCATCGTGCGCCTTACCTCAACGGGTGAACTCATTGCGGAGCATGCCTATGGCGGTCCAGCGCTGGACATCGCCAACGATCTGGCGCACGCAGCGGGCGGAGGCTTTGTGGTTGCTGGTCACACCTTCAGCTTTGGGGCTGGCGGGTCGGATGGCTGGCTGCTGCGCATCGACGGCGACGGCAAACTGCTGTGGCACCGCACTGTGGGTACGGCCAACTCGGAGAGTTTCAACAACATCATGGCCCACGGCACGGGCTATGTTGCCGCAGGCTACGCCTTCAACGATGCCAACGCGAGTCAAGACGCCTGGCTGGTCGGCCTGGACGCAGCGGGCAACGTGCGGTGGGAGCGACGCTTTGGTGGTCCGGGCAGCCAGTCGGCGGCAGATGTCATGCCCTACGGCGACGGCACGTTGGTGGGTGCGCTGGCCGATGCCAAGTCGCGGCTTTTTCGGCGCGACGCTTGGGGGTTCTCCTCGTGTACCGAGGCCGGCTTGTGCGCCGGCAAAGGACCCAACGGCTGCGACGACGCCAACCCGTGTACCGTGGACACCTGCTCGGCGACTTTTGGCTGCAAGCACACTTCAGTGCCTGAGGGCACGGTGTGCGGCGACAGCCACAGCTGCGACGCCAACGGCGCTTGCACGGTGCCGCTCGGGATGCGTGCCATCGCCGGCAGTTCGTTTTGGATGGGCTGCGCTCCCGGCGACCTGTTGTGCAGCGAGGCCGAAAAGCCCGGCCGGGTGGTCACGCTCAGCGCTTTCCTGATCGACCAGTTCGAGGTGACGGTGGACGACTACGGGACCTGCGTCAAGGCGGGTGCGTGCCCCGAACCGACCACTGTCTACAATACCAAAGTACCCAACACGGCCACCTACGGTTACGCGGCGCGCGGCCAGCACCCGGTCAACTTCGTGCGCAAGCAAGACGCTGCGGCCTACTGCGCGTGGCGTGGCAAGCGCCTGCCGACCGAAGCCGAGTGGGAACGCGCGGCGCGCCCCCCTTGTGTCGCCAGCGACGCAAAGGCCTGCGCCGCCGCCGCGCCCATCTATCCGTGGGGCAATCTGCCCGCCGACTGTCTGCGCGCGCACTTTGACGCAGGCGGTGCCGGCTGTGGCCTCAAGACCACCAACTACATCGGCACTCGGCCGGCTGGCGCATCGGCGGCCGGCGCTCAGGACCTCGCAGGCAACGTCGCAGAGTGGGTCAGCGATGGCTACGACGCGGAGTTCTATGCCAAAGGCTCGGCGATCAACCCCGTCGCACCGCCGGCTGCGCAATCGCCAATCCGCGGCGGCGGGTTTACCGGCAAAGGGCCGGCGCTGCGGGCTTCGGGTCGGGCGGCGGTGGACAACACCTACAGCGCACAAGACGTTGGCTTTCGCTGCGCCAAGTCTGCCGACTGACCAGGCAGCGGTCGTCCTGCCTTGGCGCAACGGTGGCACGGGCGCGGGACGGCCGGAATCCCGAGCTTCCTTGCCAGGTCGATTGCGTGGCGCAGCTCGGACCCGCGGCCGCCAACTCATTGCCGCCTGGTTGCCAAACGTCAACGGCGTCCAA
>CAXRHS010001165.1:0-5491 GCA_964230235.1 Myxococcota bacterium | reverse complement strand
CGAATGGACGCTTTTGGCGCTGCGCTGCCTGGTCGTGTGCGCGGTGGCGGTGGCCCTGGCGCGGCCCAGTGTGCCGTTGCCCGGCCGCGCCGCCGAGGTCGCCATTGCCGCCGGTCCGCAGGCGTTGGTGTTGGTGCTGGACGACAGCATGTCGATGGCGGCCGCCAGTCAGGGTGAGGCCGCCTTTGAGCGCGCCCGCCGGCGCGCGCTGGCCCTGGTCGCCGACCTGCCGCACGGTGCGCGCGCAGCAGTGGTGGCGAGCGGCTATCCTGCGCGGACCTTGGTGCGCCAGTTGACGGCCGATCGCCAGGCGTTGGCGCGGGCGTTGGGTTTGCTGCGTTGGCGGCCGCGCAAAGACGACGCCGGCCGGGCCCTGCACCTGGCGCAGTCGCTGCTCGAGGGCGCCACCGACGTGCCGAGCCGGCGGGTGGTGGTGCTGACCGACCTGCAAGCGTCCGGGTGGCAAGCGGTGGACATGCCGGCGCTGCACGATCGCGGTCAACCAGTCCAGACCTTTGTCGATCGCTTTGCGCCCGACAGCGTGGAAAACACCGCCATCGTCGACGCCACCGTCGATCGCGGCGCCGACAAGTCGGGCGCGCAACTGCGGGTCGAGGTCGCGCTGGTGCACCATGGCCACAAAGCCTGGCGTGATTACGTCAGCGTGCGCGCGGCCGATCGCGAGTTCAAAAGCCTGGTGCAACTGCAGCCCGGTGAGGTCGCGCGCCGCAGCTTTCTGGTGCCTGCGGCGACCCAATGGGCCGAGGTGGTGTTGCCAGCGGACGCGCTCGATGTCGACAACCGCCGGTTGGTGCGGCTGGACGCCGCGACTGCGCTCAAAGTCGCCGTCATCAACGGCGCGCCGCGGCCGGTGCCGCGCGACGACGAGGCGTTCTTCGTGGCGCAGGCGCTGGAGTTGGGCAGTGCAGGGCCCGGCGAACTGCAACTGGACCGCGTGGCGGCCGACAAGCTGACCACCGCTGCGCTGGCCGATCACGATGTGGTAATTGCCGCCAATCTTGCCGCGCCGCCCGCACAGACCGCGCAAGCGCTTTTGGAATTCGCCCGCGGCGGCGGTGGCGTGCTGGTCACCCTTGGCGACAACCTGCCGGACCCGGCCGGCGACTACCTGGCAGCGCTGCTGCCGGCGCGGCTGGGCGGTGTGCGCTCGTCAGGACCGGTCGGTGCGGCCGGCGTGGGCCTGGACCCGAGCCCGGCCGACGCCACCGCGCTGTGCACTGCGGCCGCCGCGTTGGCCCGCGAGCTGTCGGATGCACGGCCCGGGCTCGCCGAGGCGCACACCGCCCGGTATGTGCTGCCGCTGCCCGCGGCCGAACTGGCCTCGCGCACGGTGCTGCGCTTTGGCGACGGCGCCCCGGCGCTGCTGGCCCATGGCGTGGGCGCCGGCCGGGTGGCACTGTGGACGACCAGCATCGACCGCGATTGGACCGACCTGCCGTTACAGCCGGCGTGGCTGCCGTTTGTCCACGGCGCCGTGCGCGCGCTGGCTGGCCCGCGCGCCCTGGAGCGCAAGGCTGCGATTGAGGTCGGCCAGACCGCGACCCTGGGTCGCGATGACCGCGCCGAGCACTTGCAGGTTCGCCTCGAAAGCGCCCCAAATGGCAGTGACGGCGATCATGTTGCGCAAGCCGTGCTGCAGCGGCCGGGGCAGTGGTCGATTGTAGGGTTGGAGACTCCGGGCCGCTATGTGGCCACCGAACTGCGCGCGGGCGCGGCGCTCAACTCCCGGCCGATCGTCGTGGTGGCGCCGGGCAGCGAGGGGGACCTGGCACCCGCAGCCACCGGTCCGCTGGCGGCGCGTTCGGCGCAGGCTGCGCAAGCGGGCGCGGCGCGCACGGTGCCCAAGTCGCCGGTGTGGACCCCCGCCTTGATTGCACTTTTGCTGCTGCTGGTCACGGAGGCGGCGCTGGTGGCGCGCGGCGCCTGGCCGGGGCGGGTGCTGCCGTGGCGCAAGGCTGCCTAGCCAAAAGACCTTCTTGTGGCACCTGGGCCGAAAGATTGCGCGCCCACCGTCAACCGCCGACAATCGCCCCATGCCCCAGGCGATTGCCCTTTTCGACATGGACGACACCCTGGTCGGCGCCAACACCGCGGCCCTGTACTTTGCCGAGCGTCGCCGCCGCGGCGAGATCTCGCGCCGGCAGGCCTGGCGGGTCGGCGCGGCGTGGATCGGCTATCGGCTGAACGCCATCGACATGGCGCGGCTCATCCGCCAGGGCGCCGCTGCTGCACAAGGCGCCAGCGAAGCCGAGATGATCGACTGCTGCGCGCGCATCTACACGGAGCAGGTGCAGCCGCGCATCTTGCCGGCAGCCATCCAGGCCTTGCAGAGCCACCGCGATCGCGGCGATCCGGTCGCCATCATCACGGCTTCGACGCCGTACATCGCCCGGCCGCTGGCCCACGATCTCGGGGTGCCGGTGGTCATGGCGACCGAGCTGCAGGTCGGCGACGACGGCCTGTTCACGGGGCAATTGGTCGGCGAGCCGTGCTTTGGATCCCAAAAGGTCGTGCGCGCGCAGGCGTTTGCCGCGCACTTCGGCCTGGGCCTGGACGCCGCGTGGTTCTACACCGACAGTCATACCGACTTGCCGCTCTTGGACGCCGTCGGTCACCCGCACGTCGTGCGCCCGGACTTGCGCCTGCGCTGGACCGCGAAACAGCGCGGCTGGCCGGTGCTGCAGTGGTGAATGCCGGGCGGGCGGGGCTCTGAGCCGAAATGTGTTTGGCCTTGCTGGGCTGGATAGGCCTCGCCTGGTGCACACGGACCCGTACCTCGAAGGCACCGCCGAGGCGGACGGGGACGTCCGCGGTCCCAGGCCCCCGCCCCCAAACCCGGCCCGAGCATTGCGAAAGGATGCGCAGCATCCGGAACAAGCCCCACATGGAGTTGCGACTCGACCGCCTGCGCAAATCTCGCAGCCAGGAATGGAGCCGCGAGTCGGCCGTCGAGGCCGCGAGCTGGCGACCCACTGAGCAAGCAAACGGGCGCAGTTCCAGGATGCGCAGCATCCGGAACAAGCCCAAAAAGCCCGAAGGCCCGGACCGTTGCCGATCCGAGCCTTCAGGGACTGGGTGCTGGCGAGCCAGCGCGACGCAAGACTTATTCGGTCTCGTTGTCGCGGAAGATGGCCGGCGTGCCTTCCATGTCGCACTCGGCGCCGGTCGACTTGACGTCGCCGCGGCCGGTCAGCTGGAAGGTCGACATGATGGTGTCGCAGTCCAGGTCAGCATTGGCCTGGGCGGTGAAGAACGAGCTGCCGTACACGCCAGCCGAAACGTAGCTGTACTGGAAGAAGTGCTGATCGGTGATGGCGAACTTCAGAGCCGACCAGGTCGCGTGGTTCCAGTTGCCCGGCTTGGAGTCGCAGCGCTCGTCGTTGTCCGAGTCGTTGGCGTCGACGCAGCCCGAGGCGCCGGTCGGGGTCACGCCGACGTTGCCCGGGAACTGGCACTCGAGCTTGGTCATGGTGCCCGCCTTGACGCGCGGCGAGGTGTAGTAGGTCGCCGAGCCCTTCTTGAGCAGGTCCAACATTTCGTTGGCTTCCGCCGCCTTGGCCGAGCGCATGTACTTGGTGAACTGCGGCACGGCGACGACCGCGAGAATCGCGATGATCGCGACCACGATCATGAGTTCGATGAGGGTAAAGCCTTTGCGAATCTGCTTGAGCATAGCTGCCTCCAGGAGGACTGCGCCTCCGCGGTGGGCCGGCAAGAGACCCCACGATGGGGTTGCCGACGATGGACCCGAGTGCAAGCACCGGGCGGGGAAACCTCGGGCACTTCGGAAGATTGCGGCACAGTGGGGTGCACCGTTGCGCCCCTCACCCAGCGCCGACCGGCACCTTGCCGGTTGTCGCGTGGGTTGAAGGCTTGGCGGCCACCGGCTGCGGCGCGCTGCGTTGCAGCAGCTTGCCGTTCCGGTGACACCGTCTGGAGGCCGAATCGCCGTCCGCAGGTTCGAGAACGAGGTCAGCTTGGGCGAACCACCTGGGCTCGACTTGGGCTGGCGAACCCGGCGGCGCACGCCGGGTGTTGCTCGCGCGCGGCCCGCGAAACGGCCGCACCACGGGGCCATGCAAGGGTCATGCCAACTTGGATGTGCTCTGACAAACGATGTAAATTCAATGGATTGTGCGATTTGTCCGCTGAGTCAGGTCGCCGCGGCGCCGACAATCTGCGGCAGCGGACTGACAATTTTCGGCAGTATTCTCGATCGAGAAATTCGCTGCTTAGGGAGAGAAATCCAGTTGACCATGCTTTTCAAGCTTATAGCGCATCGACCGCACGCTCAGGCCCAGGACGCGCGCCGCTTCCGTCTTGTTGCCATCGGTGCGGCGCAGCGCCAGTTCCAACAAGCCGCGCTCAAACTGGTCGAGCAGCCGCTCCGAATCCACCGTTGCGCCGTCGGCGACGATCCACGCCTCGAACGCGCCGAGCACGCGCAGAATTTCCTCCTCGGGCGACAGCGCGATGACCTTGCTCGACCGACCCAGCCACGCCGGCTGGCCAGGGTCCGGCAGCCACGCCGGCGTGATGCGGTCGTTGGTCTCGAGCGCCACCGCTCGCTCCACCAGGTTCTCCAGCTCGCGTACATTGCCTGGATACGGCAACGTTTGCAGGACCGTCTCGGCCTCTGGATCAAAGCCTTTGAATTCGCGACCAATGCGTTGCGCAAACTGGCCCAGGAAGTGGTGGGCGAGCGGCAAGATGTCGGCGCGCCGTTCGCGCAGCGGCGGCAGCTTGATCTCGATGACATTGAGCCGAAAGAACAGGTCAGCGCGAAAACGGCCGTCCTGCACCGACTCGCGCAGGTTGCGGTGGGTGGCGGCCACTACGCGGACATCGACCGCAACTTCGCGGGTCGCGCCGACCGGCGTGACCTTGCGCTCTTGCAGCACCCGCAGCAGCTTGACCTGCAGGCCCAGCGTCAGTTCGCCGATTTCGTCCAAAAAGATGGTGCCGCCACTTGCCGCCTCGAAAAGACCTTTCTTGTCCTTGGTCGCTCCAGTAAAGCTCCCCGACAGGTGGCCAAAAAGCTCCGACTCCATCAGCTGTTCAGGAATTGCGCCACAGTTCAGAGCGACGAACGCCTTGTCTTTGCGGTCGCTGCCGTCATGCAGCATCCGCGCGATGAGCTCTTTGCCCGTGCCCGATTCGCCCAGAATCAGCACCGATGACGGCGTCGGCGCAACCCGGCGCACCAGCGTCACCACGTCCTCCATCGCTTTGGACACCCACACGAACTGCGGGCGGGCCGGCGCGCGCTGCGCCAGCTTCTTCTTGAGTTGCAGGTTTTCGGCGACGAGCTGGCTTTTCTCCAGGCTTTTGCTGATGACCAGCTTGACTTCTTCGAGCTTGAACGGCTTGACGATGTAGTCGTAGGCGCCTTTGCTCATGGCGTCGAGCGCGGTGTCGGTTGAGCTGAACACAATCATCACCACAATCTACATTTCAATACCACACTAAC
>CAXRHS010001164.1:0-2899 GCA_964230235.1 Myxococcota bacterium | reverse complement strand
AGGTCCACATCGACGGGCGCCACTTGCGCCTGGCCGCGCACCGAATCGGCGCACAAGCGCGCAATCTCGGCGCCCATCTGCGCCGTCGACCACGTGCGCACCCCCGTTTGCGCCTCCAGCCCTGCGGCCACCTGATCGTGGGCATCCATGAGCCCCGTGCCGCGCACCCAGCCGATGCGCACCCCGACCAGCGACACCCCGCGGCCCCAGGCGCCATGCTCGCTTTTCCAGCGCCGCAACAGCGTTTCCAGTCCCAGCTTGCTTTCGGCGTACAGGCCGTCGCCGCCAAACTGACCGTGGTTGGGCGACAGCGGCAGCAAGATGTGGCACGGCGCCTCGGCGTCTGGCCGGTTGGCCGTTGCCGCGCCAAGGCTCGCGACCAGCTTTTGCACCTGCCACAGCATGGCGCGCGCGGCCGCTTCGGCGCGGTCGCTCAGCTGGTCAAGCGTGCCGCCATCTTTGGGTGCCGCGAACGGCGCGCACAGGTCGGGCGGCATGCCCGCCGCGCCATACAGCCAGGCCACCAGCGCCGCGGTATCCTGGGCCGAGGCCGCGTTGTAAGGCACCACGTGCAACTCGGCACCAGGTCCGGCGTGGTCCTGGTACAAGCGCCGATACCACTGCTGGCGGGCGTCGTCGAAATTGCTTGTGGTCGCGACGACTTTGGCACCCGCCCACAGCAGTTGCTTGACCAGTTCGACGGCGATCGACCCCGGGCTGGCGCCGGTGACCAGCGCGACCCGGCCGGCCAGGTGCAGCGCGACCGGCTCACAGTGGCGCCCGGCGTCGGCAACTTCGTCTGCAAGGACGGTCCCGTCGGCGCCCACTGTCGTCACCGGGCGGGTGGCCGCCACCGGCAGCGGCGCCAGCGGCCGCGGCCGCGCAGCGTCGGCAAAGGCGTCGGCCGCCTCCGCAAAGCCGCGCAGACGCAGCTGGTTGGCGCACCACAGCGCAGTGTCGGCGACCCGGCGGTCGTCGGCAAAGGCGGCGCTGTGGGGCAGCGCCGTGCGCACGCGTTCGAGGTCCGCGCGGCCGTTGACGAGGTCGAAGTAGCCGCGCACCAGCCGGGTCTGCGCCCAGGCCCACCCGGACGCGAATACCGCGTGCTTCTTGGGGTCGAAAAGCGGCGCGCACAACTCGGCGAACGCCGGCCCGAGTTCGGCTTGCAGCAGCGCCAGTTTGGGATCGGCTGGTTCCGCTGGCGCGGCTGGCGCGTCGCCGTGGCCCAACCGGTCCAAGACCGCGCGGGCGGCGCCGGCCAGAATGCCGGTCTGTCCCAGGATTTCGCTTTTGAGCGCGTCGAGCGCCGCCGAGTCGACCACTGCGCCGCCGCCGCCCCCGCCAGCCGAAAGCGGCTGCAGCGCCAAGCCGCGCGCCTGCGCCCATGCCTGCGCCGATTTGTCCAACAAGGCCTGCGCCTGGGCCTTGGAGGTCGCCGGTTGCGCATCGCCCAGCGCGCCGCCGCGCACCGAATCGCCTGGGCGCGCCGCCAGCGTCAAGTGCAACAGCGCATGGTCGGCGCTGGCTTCATCCAGGCCCCACTGGCTGCCGAGCCACGCCACCGCGTCGCGGCGCACCAGGCCTGCCTTGCCAAAAAGCCGGCCCACCGCGTCGTCCATGGCCGCTTTGAGGTACTTGCCAGGCGCCTTGTAGTGGCCGGCCTTCTTGCTCAGATCGCCCGCCAGCGCGGCCATCGGCTTGTCGGCCGCGCCATCGAGGGCGCCGACGCCAAACTCGGCCGCGAGGTCGGCCAGCGCCTGATTGCGGCGCGACGACACTCCCTCAAACAGGTCTTCCATCGACTCGGTGTCGGCCAGTTGCTCCGTGCGCACGCGGGCTTGCAGGGCCAGCAAGGCCCGCAAGGCGTCGGTGTGGCCGATCGGGTGGCTGCCGACTGGCCCGGCCGGCGCGCGCACGGCAGCGGCTGGCGCTGCAGGGGGCGACGGCGCGGCGGCCTGGGCCTGCTCGGTGGCGGATGTCTTGGTCTGGGCGGCCGCGTCCTGCCCTGAATCTGTGGCGGGACCCGCCGCCGCCGCGACCTCAATTCCTGGGCCGCGGTCCATCACGGTGTCAAATTCTGCTTCGGCATTGAGCACTTGAACAGAGGGTGCCACCATGCCGGCCAGCGTTGCCCGCGCCATGTTGGCCAGGGTCGGCTGATGGCCCGGGCCGATCTCGACCAGCCGCTCGATGCCAAGCCCGCCTTGGTTGCGCGGCGCGAAAAGCCGGTCCTGGGTCTCGATCCAGCGCACCGGGCTTGCGAATTGCCACGCCAGCAGTTCGACCAGCAAAAGCCGCGCCAGCTCGGGATCGCGGCCTGTCCAGCCGTCGCGGCTGCGCAGCACCTGCGCCAGTTCGGCTGAGCCGGTGGCGTCGGCGACCGCGCGCACAAAGCCGTCGTCGAGCGCAAACGGCAGCGCCACCAGGTTGGGGATGTAGCGCCCGACCAGCTTGTGCGGGTCAATCGTCGCTGGCAGGCGCCGGTCGAGCACCGCGCGGAACACCGGCACCGCGCTGTGCAGCACCCGCGAATGGAACGGCACATCCAGACCCGGCACGGTGATCCATGCCGGTTTGGCGCCAGTCGGCTGCCGCCGCGCCAGTTCGGCCTGCAACGCCGCCAGCGCCGCCAGCTCGCCGGTCACCGAATACTGGCGGTCGCGCACGTTGTGGTTGACGATCTGGATGAACTGGCCGGTGCGCAAGGCGACGTCGGCGACCAGTTGTTCGGCGCCGCCGTGGTCCAAGCCCGCGAGGTTGGGCCGCACCACCCCCATGGCATACGCGCTCTTGCCTTGCGCGTCGCGCGGCACCACCGTGTGCATGGTGTTGCCGCGCTGCCACACGATGTCGATGACGGTCTCGGGCGGCAGCACCTCGGTGTAGGCGGCCCGCGCCT
>CAXRHS010001163.1:0-2775 GCA_964230235.1 Myxococcota bacterium | reverse complement strand
TGTCGCCTGCCACACCCGACCCGACATCGGGAGACGGCAAGCCTTTGCGTGGGTGGCGACAGACGTAGGCACCCGTCCAGCCGCACCGGGGGCGCTCACCACCCCGGCGACACCAAACGGCATTGGCCATGCGGCCGCCGTCTGGGACAAGGTAGGAGCGGCATCGGGCATGTCAAGGGGCTTTGCTGTGCACGTTTGACTGCCGCAGAACCGGCGAGTTGCACGCGCGCGGCTCAACAACAAGCAAGTGCGCTGCCCGGCATTGTGCGCCGCTGCCCTCGCGTGCTAGTTTTCGCGCCGGCGCCCGCGAAATTGCACGCGACAAGCGCTGAAGATTGTTACGTTTTCATGGACGGCCCCGCCGCGGGCGTCCACGCCTGGGGGCTTGCCGTGGCCATCCTGACCTACATCAGCGACGAAAACGTCGAGACGACCTACCGCATTGGCGAATCGGAGCCCGACATCATGATCGGGCGCCACCGCACCTGCAATATCCGCACCAGCAACCAGTCGGTGTCGCGCTACCACTCGCGCATCTATTTTGACGGCAACGGCTACTACTTGCAGGACCACGAGTCGGTCAACGGCACGTTCTACGAAAACCAGCGTCTCAAACCCAACGAACCCGTCCAACTCGAAGACGGCCACTACCTGCAGTGTGGCAACTTTGAGATGCGCTTTGACTATGACGAAGAGGATCACGCGCGTATGGCGGGTGGCGGCGCGCCAGCCGAGGTGTACGAGGACTATCCGCAAGAAGAGGACGAGAGCACCCGGTTCGCGCAGTCCTACGACGACGCGTACTACCCACCGCCGCCGCCGCCCCCAGCGCCGCCACCGCCGCCACCACCGCCACCACCGCCGCCTGTCGCGGCTCCGCCGCCGCCACCCAATGTCGAGCCGCCGCGGGCTCGCACAAGCAGTCCGCTGCCAGGACCAACGGCACGCGACGACCACGCACCTCAAGTCGAAGGCCTGCGGGCGGATCTCGCGCAGCGCGATGGTCGGATTCAAGAACAGAAGATCGAGATCGAGTCGCTGCAACGCCGGCTGGACGAGGCGCGCAACGATGCCAGCGCCAAAGGCAATGCGCAGGGGCAGTTGCAGACCGATCTCGACGCGGCCCGGCGTGCGGCCAACAATGCGATTGCCGAATCAGACACCTTGAAACGCGAAGTCGCAGCGCTGGAAGGCTTCCTGGCCGACGCCAAGGCCAACGCCGAACAGCTGCGGGCCCAACTCAATGACGCCGCCTCCGGTTCGCGGATCGAGGACGAGCGCCACATCGCCGCTTTGCAAAGCGAATTGCAGGTGTTGCGCGAGACGTTGACCGCGGCGCAGGACAAGTTTGAGGAGGCACGCGCAGGTCGTCGCAACGCGGAAGAACTGGCGAGTTTGCAAAAAATGCGCGCGGACGGCGCCGATGGGGCGCTGCAAGCCGCTCGCGGCGAGATCGCCCAACTCAAGTCAGACTTGAGCCACGCGCAGTCACTGGCGGGCGCGGGGCCAGGTACCGATACCGTGAGCGCCGAAGAGTACGACGCTCAGGTGGCCGCACGCGAAGAGGCCGAAGCCCGCACCGCCCAACTTGAAAAGGAGATCGTGCAGTTCAAGGCGCAGGCGGCGCGGGCCAAGTCGGACGCAGGCGCCGCAACCGACGCGGCAATCGGCGACCTGCAAGACAAGCTTGCAGCCGCGCTGGCGCGCGCAGAAAGCGCCGAAGCAAAGTCCTCGGCGGCTGGCGACGCTCAGGCGGCGGACGCGGAGGCCTCGCGATTGCGGCTGCAACTCAAGGCAGAAAAAGCGCGCTCAGCAGACTTGCAGACTCAGTTGGACGCGGCCTCGTCTGGCAGCGCAAGCAACGAGGCATTGGAGCAGGCCCAGGCGCAGGCAGATGCCGCGCGCAAGGAGGCTGCCGACCTTCGCCAGCAGTTGGCGGCGGCCCAATCCGCGGCACCGGCGGAAGACACGAACGATCTCCGTGGCCAGGTCGAGCGGCTGACCGCGACCAACAAAGAACTGCAGGAGACGATCAGCGCCAATCTGAAGCGGATCCAGCGCTTGACTGCACAGTCGGCAGGCGGTGGCGGCGACACGGCGGCGTTGCAGGCGCAAGTAAGCAAGCTCACGGCCGACCTTGCAACCGCAAACGATCGCGTCCGGCAGTTGGAGGCAACCCCGGCCGCGGCACCATCGGGTGGCGATCTCGGACCGAAAGTGTCGCGCGGCGTGCAGGAACTGAACGGCATCGTGTCGAGCTTCCGCAATGATTTTGAGGCGGTCGCCGATGCGTTCGAGGCACTGCGCGGAGGCGACGAGGCCGATCGCGAGGACGCCGTGTCGCAAATGCAAGAGGCGATCGACAACTGCCGCGATCGCAGCGCGGCGATCAAGAATCTGGTCCGCGACCTGCGCGCGGCGGTCGAGGGATGAAGGTGACAAAGCCCTGGACGGACGTAGGCCCGGCTGCGCGCGACCGGTCCTTGCTTGCCTTGTCACCCGTTGAGGGCACCCGCGCCGATCGTGCCGCATCTGCAGACGGAGCGCCTGTACCCTTGGCATCCACCTTCGCCGTGGCTGCCTGTGCATAGCTTCTGGCCCTCCGAAGGAGACGAGTTGACCGTGCTCGTCGACGGCTACGACGGTCGAGCCGTCACGCTGCGCGGCCGTGCAGGACGCGTCGACGAGCAAAGCCTGTTGATCCCGCGCTCGAGCTTGAACGCCGCACATGCGGACTGGCTTGCACACGCGAACCAGAATGTGACTGTCGCCTAC
>CAXRHS010001162.1:0-2938 GCA_964230235.1 Myxococcota bacterium | reverse complement strand
GGCGCCGGTGATGAAGTCGATTTCGTTGGGTTTGCTTTTGGTGCCTTTCTTCTTGCCGACGATTTCTGGTTGGCTGGAGAGTTGCTTGAAGTTGCCAAGAAACTCTGGGTCTTTGAGGATCTTGTCGCCCAAGCCGGGGGTCTCGCGGCTGTCGAGCACCTCCATGCCGATGACGGTGCGGCTGCCCGGCACGTAGCCGTACAGCAGCCGAATCGTGTCCATAAAGCCTGGGCCCTCCGCCGGAATCGCGTAGCCCACCACCTTGCCGTCCTTGTCCAAACCGGCATACGCCATCGGCTTGTCCGACGCCGCACCGACCGCGACCTGCGACGGCTGGACCTTGCCGTCCACGCGCTCATACGACGCGGCCTTGACGGCACCCGGCACCACCCGCGTCACGGCGGCTTCCATCGCTGCGGCGCGGTTGGCGGCAATCAGCGGCTTGGTGGCCTGAAACACGCCGACCAACAGCACGCCGCTCAATAGCCCAGCCAAGGTAAGCGTGCCGACCAGCACCGCAGAGGTGGGTTCAGGGGCGCTCATGCTCAGCCCCCCAAGCGCCGCGGCTGGCTGACGCGATTGAGCAGCGGTGTCGCGGCGTTCATCAGCAGGATCGCGTACATCACGCCCTCAGGCAGGCCACCGAAGTTGCGGATCAGCACGACCAGCACGCCCACGCCGATGCCGAAATACCAGGCACCCCTGGCCGTAACCGGCGTCGTCACTGGGTCGGTGCACATGAACACTGCGCCAAACAGCAGCCCGCCCGAGGCCAGCATAAAGGCAGGCGACGGCGAAAGGCCGAAAACCCAAAGCATGCCGCTGAACGCCACGACCGTGAGCAGCGTCGATATTGGCAGCCGCCAATCGAACACCTTGCGCAAACCCAGGCCAACGCCAACCACCGCCAGCACCACGGCTGACGTTTCGCCGAGCGACCCGGCGACATTGCCGGTGGCGAGGGGCCACAGCTCCGTGGTCTTGTGCTCGAACTTGACCAGCCCAAGTGGCGAGGCCGCGCTCACCACGTCGACCGCAGCATGCAGCAGCGGCGGCGCGACCGTGGACGATTCGAGGTGCCAAAAGCCCTGACCGGGTGCCGACCACGTCGTCATGGTGGTCGGAAACGCCGCCTGCAAGAATGCGCGGCCCACCAGCGCCGGGTTGAACAAGTTGTGGCCAAGGCCGCCAAGCACCAGCTTGCCGAGCGCGATAGCCACGGCGGCGCCCAGCGCCACCATCCACAGCGGCAATGCCGGCGGCAAGGTCAACGCCAGCAGCGCTCCCGTCAACAGGGCCGAACCGTCGCGCACCGTGCCAAGGCCCTTGCGGTCTGAAAATACCCACTCGGTTGCCGCAGCGACCAGCGCACCCGTCGCCACCATCAAGATCGCGGTAATGCCAAAGAAGTACGCTGCAGACGCCACCACGGGCACCAGGCCAGCCACCACCTCGTACATGACCCGCGGCGTCGAGATCGGCGCGTGGACGTGCGGCGCGGTCGTCAACTCCAGGTGGGCGGGCGCGTTGGTCACGCGGCCTCCTGATGGCGGCGCAACAGCCCTTTGCCAACCCGCATCAGTTGCACCAGCGGCAGGTTCGATGGGCAAACGTAGGAGCAACTCGCGCACTCAAAGCAGTCGCGCAGGTGCAGCGCCTCCAGGTCTTCGGTGCGCTCGTGGCGCACCATCAACGCCAGCCGCTGCGGATTGAGCAGCATCGGGCACGCGTCCAGGCAGCGGCCGCAGCGGATGCACGGTTGCTCCTGCAGCCAGGTCGCGGGCTCGGTCAGCGCCAGCACACCGGACAGCCCTTTGGTAACAGGCACATCGAGGTCCTTTTGGGCCAGCCCCATCATGGGTCCACCGAGCACGACCTGCCGAGCAGTCGGCAGCAGGCCGCCGCAGTGGTCGATGAGCGCGCGCAGCGGCGTCCCGATCGGCACCAGCACGTTGGCGGGTCGGCGGATGCCTGGCCCGGTCACGGTCACGACCCGCTCGACCAGCGGGATGCCCAGGTCGACCAGATCGGCAATGGCGGCGGCAGTCGCCACGTTCTGGACCGCTGCCTCGACTTCGATGGGCAGCTTTCCGGCGGGCACCTTGCGGTGTACGACCGCGTCGATCAGCATCTTTTCGGCGCCCTGCGGGTATTTCACCGTCAGTTCAACGACTTCAATCGGTGCACCCGGAGCCAGGTTCGCGCGCAGCGCCGCGATGGCGTCCGGCTTGTTGGCCTCGATGCCGATGTACACCCTTTCTGCCTGCACCTGCTGGCGGACCAGTTCCGCGCCGCGCAGGACGGCATGCGGCCGCTCGACCATGACGCGGTGGTCGCAAGTCAGGTAGGGCTCACACTCGCAGCCGTTGAGGAAAACCTCTTTGACCCGCTTGCCGTCTGGCACCGCCAGCTTGACGTGTGAGGGAAACGCCGCGCCGCCAAAACCGACGATGCCGGCGCGCTGGACCCGGGCAATCAGGTCGCTGGCATCGCCAGGGGCATAGGCGCCGGTAACGGCCGCGCCGAAACGCTGACTGTCGAACGGATCGCGGCGCAGGACGATGCACGGGCCAGACTTGCCCGCCGGCAACGGCCGCGGTTCGAGGGCTACCACGGTGCCTGCCACTGGCGCGTGCAGCGCTGTGCTCACGAACCCTGCCGCTTCGGCGACCAACTGGCCGCGCTCGACGCGCTGGCTCACGCTGACCACGGGCTTGCTCGGTGCGCCGATGTGCTGGCCGAGCGCGAGCACGAACGTATCGGCGAAGCCCATGCGCTCGATGGGCAGGGCATTGGTGGCCTCTTTGCGCTCCGGCGGGTGGATGCCGTGGGCAAAGGTGGCGCGCCCGTGCGCGGGCAGAAGAGAACTCATGCCGCAGCCCCGCGCCCCGGCTCGACCGCGCGCGGCGGGGCGGATCGGGCCAGCCGAACCAGGTGC
>CAXRHS010001161.1:0-2075 GCA_964230235.1 Myxococcota bacterium | reverse complement strand
GCCCAGCGACAGCTTGCCCTCGCCGGCTTGCAGCCCGATGTGCACCCCAAACCAGTCGATGCCGCTCTTGATCTTGACCGGTGGCACCACGTTGTGGCGGCTCGGCCGGATGCGCACCAGCGCCTCGTGCCCGGCGATTTCGGCGCCGTCCCGCTCCAGCGCGGGCAGGTGATCGACCAGGAAATCCAACGCCTCGTCGAGCGGCAAACTGCCCGGCAGAGCGCCACCGATGGCCCGTTGCAAGCGGGTGGTCCAGCGCTGCTCCGCCACCATGTCGCGCAACCACAAAAGCGGATCGCCACCGTGATGCCCGCGCGCAAAGAGCTTGGGCCCTTGCCCGGCGGCGAACTCGATGGTGTCGTGCGCCGCCGCTGCCGCCGAACGGTCGTGATCGTCGCCGCGGTAGTGAAAGAGCAGCGAGACGATGAGCGCTTCGTCGGTCTCGGCCAGCCGAACGACGGGCACGCAGTTGGCAACGCGCGCCTGCGGCAAGGCGTGGGTTCGCTCGACCAAGGTCGCTTCGCTGCGCAAGGTCGGCAGCACGTCGCGGCAAAAGGCGGCGATCTCGCCGGCGGGCACTGTGACCGCACCGCGCTGCAAAAGCGCCAGGATTGCCCGCGAGGAGGTATCGGGACGCACAAAGCAGTTCTCGCCGCGCAGGTACAGCCACGGCACCGGTCCAGGCAGCACCACGAACTCGCCGCTGGCGCGACTGGCGCCCAGAGCCTGCACATTGGCGCGCAACTCGATGCCACCACCAACCGTGTCGGTGATATGCACCGCAACATGGCGAATTGCGCCGTCGACGCGCGCTTCTTCGCCGTCCACCCGCAGCGTCAGCGGCTCGGCGTCCACAAACAGGCGCAAGAAGGTGTCGACAAACCCGGGCTGGATCGTGCGCACCCGCAGGTCATGGCGATTGACGGAGCACAGCACCGGAATCAAGTCGTCGCGGGTCTCGGCCGGATCGTCCTTGGTCTTGTAGCCGAAATGGCCGACGGCTGTCGGCGCCCAGCCGCATACCGCGCCGATGGTCCGCTTGGCGCGATCCGTGGCAGATCGCTTGCGTCGGACGACACCGACAACGATCTCGCCCGCCTGGGTCGTGTGCAGCGACAGGTCGTAGCAGATCCAGCTGGTTTTGGCGTGGGCCCCACTCTTGCCCGGGGCCTCTGCGAACAAATCGCGCCACTTGCCGCGCAGTTCGGCGCGCTCGGTCTGCACCACGGAATCGAGCATGTGCTGAAGCGCAAGGCCCGCCGCCACTGCGTGGGCACAGCTCGACTCGCCATCGGCACAGGTGCAATCCCAACCGTCTAGTACCGTGCCTTCCAGGCCAACTTCAACACTGATTTGGACCAGCTCCGCCGCGTCACGATCTTGACCGACGCTGACCTGATAGCGGTGCGCATCGGGGTCGAGCCGCACGATGCGCTGCACCAGACCAGCGCGCCACAGTTCGGCACCGGAGATGCGCACGGCGTTGGCAGTCGCGCCTTCAAGCAGGCTCAGGTTCAAGCGCATCGGGGCCTTTGTTCGCTGTGGCTGGCGTTCTTGACGGTTGCAAGTGCGCGGTTCGCGGGTCGTCGCCGCAGGTTGTGGCTCAAGGGACGGCCAGAGCGCCCACCGGTTGGCCGGTCAGAGCGGGCAGCTCGGCGGCGTCGCCATCGTTGGCAGCCGACTCCGTGACTGCAGTGCGGATGGCCGAATCGGGGATGGCGGGGTCGGTTGGCGCGGCCGGACCAGCGATTTCGCCGACCACGCCCGTCGCATAGGCGCCAGACGGCAACTCGAAGGTCAACACGACGGAATCGGCGTCGCACGCAAACCGCAGTTCTGCGACCCGGACCGACAGCGGCCGACGTGTCCCTTCCGCCAGGTGACCGAGCGCGGCAAAGTCTGCCAGACACAAGCCGCAGGCGGCGAGCACTTGGGTCTCGACTTCGCCAGCGGCGCGCTGAGCCTGCGCCATCCGCGGCCCCCACATCGGCCCGGTCACCGCGATCGCACCGGCGTCGAGGCGAGCCTGCTCGCGGTCGGCGACTTCGCTGGTGAACTGGCCACCGGTATCGGTC
>CAXRHS010001160.1:0-6611 GCA_964230235.1 Myxococcota bacterium | reverse complement strand
GCAGACGTGACCGCTGCCGAATTGGCCGAGCTGGGCCTGCGCCCGGTCGCCGCGCGCGGCGGCCTCCAGGTCGACCTGCCGCCCGGCAGCCTGTCCGATCTGCTCGGTCGCCTGCGCACGGCCGAACAATTGCTCATCGATGGCGGGCGCACGACCGTCAGCAGCCTGGGCGATCTCGACCGACTGGCAGCGCAGCTGGCGGCTGCCGGTTGGGGGGGCGGCCCTCCGCGGTGGGTCCTGCGGGCCACGGCGCAGACGACGGCCGCCACCGCACGGTTGCAGCGCGCGATCGACGATCGACCCGATCCGCCGCCGACCGATCCGCAACGCCCGTCGGTGGTTGTGCACCTGACGTTGCGGCGCGACGGCGCCCAGATCGCGCTTGACCCAGCCGGTTTTGCGCTGCACCAGCGCGGCTATCGCCTGGACCCGGGGCCGGCGCCCCTGCGCGAGACGCTGGCAGCCGCCGCGCTGCGCTGGGCGGGGCACCAGCCGACCATGACCGTGTGGGATCCGTGCTGTGGTGCCGGCACCTTCGCCATCGAAGCGCTGCTGGCGGGCCAGCGGTTGGCGCTGCGCGACTGGGCGTGGGCACCGCGGGCTGCCGCCTCGACCGGCTCGGTTGTCGGCCGCGCTTTGTGCGGCGACCTCGATCCCGATCAGGTGGCGCGGACCCGCAGCAACGCCGACCGTGCCGGCGTGGCCGGGCTGGTGCGCGCCGAGGTGCGCGAGCTGGCCGCCTGGCCACCCGACCCCGCCATCGATCTGGTCGCTTGCAATCTGCCGTGGGGCGAGCGCATCGGAACGCGCGCCGACGCTCGCCGCCTCGTGCAGCGTTGGGCTGCCGCGGTCGCCCGCACAGCGCCCGATCGGCCAGCGGTCGTGGTGGTCGCCGAACCGCAGTTGGCCGACGACACCGGCCTGCGCGACCGGCGCGTGCTGGCCACCCGCAATGGTGGCAAGGCAGTGTGGCTCGTCGCCGGGCGCATCCCGCGGGGGCGACCGTGATCGCGGACTTGCCCTGGCCGCTGCGGCCGCCTGCCATTTGTCCGCCGGGCGCCGAGCCGGTTGCCCATGTCGGCGGCGAGGTCGGCATGCTGGTGCTGCACGGCTTTACCGGTTCGCCTTGGGAGGTGCGGCCGCTGTGCGATGCCGCCGTCGCGCGCGGTCTGTCGGTGGCCTGTCCGGTGCTGCCGGGACATGCGACGACCGTGCAAGCGCTCGACGCGGTGCAGTGGGCGGATTGGCTGCATGCGGCCGAACTCGCGCACGCCTGGTTGGCCGCGCGCTGTGCGACCGTGCACCTGGTCGGGTTTTCGATGGGCGGCCTGCTCGCGACCCTGTTGGCCGAACGCGATCCGCCCGACACGGCCCGCCGCCTGGTGCTGCTCGCCCCTGCCTTTGCGCTGGCGGCGCCGCAGGCGCTGGTGTTGCGCACCCTGGCTGCCATTGGCCTGGTGCGCTGGATTGGCAAGTCCGACCCGCGCTTGCCAGGCGGCCAGCGCCCGCCGTGCTATCACGCGGTTCCGGTTGCTGGGGCTGGCCAGTTCCTGGCGTTGATGGACGAAGTCAACGCGCGGCAACGTCCGGTGGCAGGCGAAATTCTGCATCTGCACGGCGACACCGACCGCACCATCGACGGCCGGTTGGCGGCGCGAGCCCTCGACCGCATGGTGGTGGGTCGACTGCAGCGGCGGGTGGTGCGCGGCGGCCACCTGCTTTTGCGAGATGGCTGCGCTGGCGAAGTTGTGACGGACATTCTGGGCTTTCTGCACCGTGGCTGCTGACCCGTCTCCAGTGCCGGCAGGCGGTCCAGTCCGCGGCCTTGCCAGCCCTTCGAGATGCGCGCCGGCGGCGTGTTCGGTGGGCTGCGGCCTTGCCCGACACACGGCCCGCGCCATTGTCCAAAGCCGTCCGCTGCGCTAGTTTGAGGCCCTCGGCTGCGATGGATCGGCGGCCGCAGGGCAGGGCTCGGAGGTCGGTTCGGATGTACGTCTACACACATGGCATTTTTCTGATGGTGCAGTTGCACGACGGCGGCTACGCCCAAAACGCCTTTTCTGGTGGGTATGGCGCGGCGACGTGGTCGGCCCAGGTCCACGATCGCCAGGTCGCGCTGCATGTCAGCCCTGAAGCGACCCAGTTGGCACAGCACAACGGCCAGCCTGCCGATGTCCAGGTGCTCGCCGCCCGCTACGCCGCCGAGGGCTACTATTCGGGCCAGGCCGCGCCGGTCGACGGCGCTCGCCTGCAAGCGCTCTGGAATCAGGCGCAAAAGCCCGAGATGGAGCGCACCGCTGCGCGCATCCTGTATCTGCTGCTCGCGGCCCGCCACCGCCAGGTGCAGTTGGACGCGCTGAGCGCCGCCGCCTCGCTCGGGCGGTCGATGTGGGAAGTGTTGAGCGCGCTACAGTGCCTGCATGGGTATGGCGCGATCCGCTTTGGCAACGGTCAGGTGCCCAACCCCAACGACATGAGCGGCTGGCAGAACGCGTGCGCCATCGCCCTGGGCTCCGAGCCGCCGGATCTGTCGCGGCTGGGGCCCTTTGCCGACGCACTGTACCGCACCAATGAGGCGATCGCCCGCTAGGCAAATGAGGCGATCGCCCGCTAGGCAGCTGTAGGAAACCAACTTGAACGGTGTCGGGTGGCCGACGGAGCCGCGAGTCGGCCGCTCAGGTCGCGAACTGGCGACCCACCCAGCAAGCAAACGGGCAAGTTGTTTGACGACTTGCCCCAACGATTGGCAGGTGCGCCATGCCACTGCTGTCGATCTGCGATGAACTGAGCGCCGCGCTGCGCCCGCTGCGGTTTGGGCCACCTGTCGAGCACGTCTACCACCCGCTCGACTACGCCCGGCCGATGTGGGCCGAATACTTGCAGCGCTGGGGCCACGCCCAGGGCCGGGTGCTGCTGGTCGGCATGAATCCGGGGCCGTGGGGCATGGCGCAGACCGGCATCCCGTTTGGTGAGGTCGCGGCGGTGCAGGGGTGGATGGGCCTGCAACAGCCGTTCGCGCCGCCTGCGGCGCAGCATCCGAGGGTACCGATCGAGGGACTGAAGTGCTGGCGCAACGAGGTCAGCGGTCAGCGGCTGTGGGGATGGGCGCACGCGCGCTTTGGCCGGGCCGACGCGTTCTTCGCGCGCTTTTTCGTGCTCAACTACTGCCCCCTGTGCTTCTTGGAGGCCGGCGGCCGCAACCGCACGCCCGACAAACTGCCGCGCGCGGAGCGGACCGCGGTCGAGACCCTGTGCGACGCCGCCCTGGCCCAGTCGGTAACCGCGCTGGCACCGCGTCTGGTTGTCGGCGTCGGCGCCTATGCCGAGGAGCGGGCGCGGGCGGCGCTCGGCGACCGCGTGCCGATCGGCCGCATTTTGCACCCAAGCCCGGCCAACCCGTTGGCCAGCCGCGACTGGCCTGCGCAGATCGAGGCGCAGTTGCGGGCGCTCGGCGTCGCCGTGCCGTAGTGCCTCGGCCCTGACCGTGCCGTTGGCGGCTCGCCCGGCCGCCGCTACTTGACCACCAGGATCACGATCGCAAACTGCGCGCTGTCCGGCACGCGCGCGGCGCCGACCGCCAGTAGGGTGGCCTCCGGCGCACTTGCGGCCGGCGGCAGGTTCATGCGGTCCGGTTCGGCGGTCAACGCGGCCACGGCCGACAGCGACCCGCTAAACAGGTCGCGATCTTTGGCCTGTTGCGAGGCGGTCTGGGCAATGCCGGCAAAGGCATCGGGTCGGGCAGTGGCGGCAACCTCGCGCGCGACGCCCGCCAGGCCACTGTCCAATTGCACCGGCCCCAGTCCGGCCTCCGCGCGGACCCTTTGGACGCGCTCAACCACTTGGGCTTCGACCTGCGCAGCGTCCAGTTGCAGGGCCGGCTTGGCAAACAGTTGGGTCAGCCACAGCCGCCGCCGTTTGCCATCGTCTTGCACGGCGATGCCGATGCCGACGTGGGTTGGCTCGTCCGCCAGGATGTTCTTGCGGTGGCCCAGGCTGTGCATCAGGCCTTCTTGGGCCTCAAACACCGTGGTGTTGTGGGCAACGTTCTCGGCGTGGGTGGCCGCGAGGTACCCTGCGGCCTTGAGCCGGTCGCTCGGCAATCCGGTGCGCGGCGACTGGTGGCCAAAGAAGCCATGCTGCTGCATGTCGCGGCTGTGGTCGCGCGCGATCTCGGCGAGTTTGCCATCCCAGCCCAGCGCGGCCTTGCCGTGCCTTGAGCGGTCGGCATTGAGCAACTGCAGCGCCAGGGCCTCGGCGGCAGCGGCCGACTGGCCGCGTTCGTCTGGCGGCACCCGCGCAGTCATGCGATCGGGCGGATCCTGGCCGACCCACGCCCGCACCTGCACGAGCTTGCCGGGACCGGCCGGGCCGTCGCCGACCAACTGCACATCGAGCGGTCCAGGCGTCGTTGCGGCCACGACCTGCACGGTCAGTTCGTCGCCGTTGACCTGGACCGGCAGTTCGGATTCACGCTGCCCCTGCAGCACCAACGCCTTCAAATCGCGCCAAGGCACCCGCAGGCGGCCGCGCAGGGTCCAAGTGTCGCCGGCCGCAATGCGAACGGGCAGGCGATGCAGCGCGACGCCCAGGTGGGTGCCCACCGCGCCGACGTGGCGGGGCAGCGCCATGCCGTGCCGATAGACCTCGCCCACGCCGATGCGCTGCGGGCCCTCTTTGTCGTCGACGTCGGCCACCAGGGCCTTGATCGCCTGACGCAGTGGCCCCGGCCCATCGTCGTTGGTGCGCACCTGCTGAAAGGTCGAGTCGGCGGCGTAGGCGCCGGCCGACGCGATGGCGAACGACCGCACGTCGCTCGGGACGACTTCGCCAAAAACCGTGGACTGATAGGCCAGTTCGCGGGCCGCCCGGCTCAGGTTCGGGTCGTATTCGGCGCGGCCGCCCGATAGCTCGCGGACCAGATCCGCGTAGTGCCGGTCGCTGTCTGCGGACTCGGCGGCGCCGTAGGTGGTGGCTGGCGGCTCGGATAGCACGATCGTGACCGCCTTGCCTGCCGGCAGCGTTGGCGCAACGGGGACCGGTGGGGGCGGCGCGGGCTCGGCGGGCACCGGGGTCGGCGGCGGCGGGTCGTTGCTGGCAACATTGGCGGCGGCCTCCGCCTGCGGCGGCGTCGGCTGGCGCGGTGGGGGCCGATCGGCGCGGTGGGTGACCAACCACAGCGCGCCCGCGGCAATTGCGAAAAGGAGGACAAAGGCCAGTGCGCGCATCAGATCTGCCCTGCGGTGCGGGTGCGAATCTGCACGCTAGCCCGCGGACCCGGCTTGCGCAACCGCCTGGCCTTGGCTACCGTCGCCGCCATGCGCCACCTGCTTGCCTTTTGTCTAGCCATCTACGCCTGCGCCAGCCCGCAAACGGTGGAGCGGCCGACCGTCGGCCGCGAAATCCCGCCCGCGCCCGGCGGCGAGACCGACCCCACCGTGGCCGCGCGTGCCCCCGATCCGCCGCCGAGGACCACCCCAGCGGCGCCCGCCAAGCCGCCGCTGCCGACTGCGAGCGCGATCAAGACCGATCCGCCGCCCGATGTTGCTGGTCCGCCGGCCGATGCGGTGCGCCAGCCCAACGGTCTGGCCTACAAGACGCTCAAGGCCGGCGACGGCGCGCTGGCCAGTCGCGAGTCGACCGTCAGCGTCCACTACGCCGGGTGGACCACCGACGGCAACCTGTTCGACAGCTCGGTGCCGCGCGCCGAAGCGCTGACCATCGGGCTGCACCAGGTCATCGAGGGCTGGCGTGAGGGCGTCGCCGGCATGGCGACCGGCGAAATCCGCCGGCTGTGGATCCCCGAAAAGCTGGCGTATGGCGGCAAAGACGGCGCGCCCAAGGGGATGCTGGTGTTCGACGTCGAGCTTTTGCGGGTCGAATAGCCGCGGCCCATCACAGGCAATTGTCGATTCCGCGCACTTTGGGCACCAGCCCGGCCGGCAACACCGGCGGCGAACTGATCGAAAACTTCTGCGGGATCAGTTGCTTGGTCTTGTACTGCACATCGACGTAGTACAGCGCGTTGGGCGGGGCGGTGACCGCCGCCAGTTTGCTGCATAGGTTGCCTTTGCAGTCCAACGTGGTGCCGACGAACAAGAATGCGTCGTCGACGCTGGCCCAGAACTCGACTTTGTCGATGTCGTACTTGCCGCCGCCCGTGTCGACCACGGCTGAAAACAAGGTGGCGGCGCCGGCGGTCTGCACTTGCGCTTGCGGCGGCTGCGGCAAGTAGCCAAATGCCGCATCGCTGCCAAACCAGTGCGCGAACCACAGCTTCTGACCGCCATCGGCGCGCAGCTTGGCGCGGTCTTCGATGGCGGCTTTGCTCTCGCCGCCGGAAATGCCGTAGCAGCCGTGGTCGAAATTGGCTGCTAGCGAGGTGCGATGTTGCGGCCCCGGCAAGGCCTGCAACGTCTGCAGGTGCGCGGTCAGCGGAAAGAACTCGTCGGTGGTGCCATTGACCATCAGCACTTGCGCGCCGGATTTGGCTAGGGCCGCGCTCGGGTCGATGAGTTCGGCTTGCAGCTTTTTCCACTGTGGGCTTGCGATCGACAACCCGGCCTTCTGCAAGAGCGCATGTTGCCACGCTTTGGGAGCCTCGGTGGCCTTGG
>CAXRHS010001159.1:0-6487 GCA_964230235.1 Myxococcota bacterium | reverse complement strand
GGGGGGGGGTGGATGGCTGTCGTGGTACGCGGGTTGGGCGCGGATCGCGGTCACCATGGGGATCCGCGCAGCGCAGCCGTTGACACTCACGACGCGACTCGCCAACATGCAATTGGCCCGCTTGGCGGATGTTCCGCACGGCGCAACGGCCAACGGAGCGGCCAATGCCAACGGTCCTGCGCATCGGCAACTGGCGCTTCCACTTTTACTCCGACGAAGACGGCGAACCGCCGCACATTCACGTCGCCACGCCAGACGGCGAATGCAAGTTTTGGCTCGCGCCCGTGCGTTTGGCGCGCGCAGTCAACGTAGCGCCGTTCGAGATTCGCCGCATCAACGCGAAGTCGCTGCCCACGAAGGGCTTTTGATGAGGGCTTGGCATGAGTACTTCAGCACTGGAAATTGATCCGCGCGCCGTGCGGGCCTGGACGCATGGGCGCATGGTGCATGTCGAACTCACCGATGGTCGCCAGGTCGCCTTTCCCGCCGATCGCTTTCGCCTGCTGCGCGCCGCCGACGAAGAACAGCTTGGCCGGCTTGAGTTGCGGCTGCAAGGCGCTGCTTTGCGCTGGGATGAACTCGACGAAGACTTGACCGTGCGCGGAATCGTCGAAGGGCGGTTTCAGTTGCCGCTGCCGGACTCGATGTTTGCTTGAGTGGACGGCGCAACCCGACACCGTGGCGAACGGCTGCGGCTGCGGCCGTCGCAACTCGGTCGCCTGGTTTGTTCGCGACACTGGATCGGGAACGTACGACGGATCCGACGGCCAGTGCTCGCACGCCATGCACGACAGGGTTTGGCGAGCCGTTGAGCGCTTAGGGCCCGTGTAAAACCTATTCGATTCTCCACGTTTGCCCGTTGCTTGCCAATTGGGTCGCAAGCTCGCGACTTTGCAAGTCGACTCGCCGCTCCGCTCCGCGCGTGTGTCGATCGACTTGTTTTTGCACGGGCCCTTAGCCGGCCAGTCCGGCCAATAGGTCAAGCGCTGTGCCGGGGTTTCAACCAGTTGCAATGGCTGCCACGTTTTCCGGCTGGTCCCGCGCAAGCTGGAGCGATTCCCGCCCGGCGCTGCCCCCCGACGCGGACTGGCTGTTTGACGCAGGGCTGTGGAAGGTGCAGCCGGCCGGCGACCAGCCGCTGGTGGAGGTCAAGCTCGGCGTGTTCGACGGGGACGGGGCAAGAGGGGCACGCCCCCCCCCACACACACTCACTGTTCAGACAGCTGATTTCAAAGGAACTTTTGCCAGCAGCAGCACTTCGCGCCCGCGCCTACCCATCCCCCGGCGGCCCCTCGCCCTTGTCGTCGGGCGGCCCCTTCTTGCGGGCCGCGCGGTCGACGGCCCACACCAACGCCACCACCAGGATGACAATCAGTCCTGGTGCGTAGATCGGCGCGCACACCAGGAAATTCCGCAGGCCCGCGTCCATGGCATCCTCCGTCGTGCGCCCATCCGGCGCGTCTTGGTTCGCTTCACACTCCCTTGGGATCCGCGTTGCGCGAACCCCTACGCCTGGTGCCCATTGGTGTCCACCGCGCGACCGGCGGCGGAGCGCGCGCACAGCTCGCCCAGCGCAATCGGCACCGCGACCTTGAGCATCAGCGTGTACACCAGAAACCCGGTGGCAAACACGCCGGCCGCCACTTGCAGCTCGGTGGCGCTCGGCTGGTAGGGCATGATCTCGCCCAGCGTGTCGGGGGTCAGCCCCGGCAGGATGAGCGCCATGCCCTTTTCGATGTAGCAACCCGCGTACACCGCCGCGCAGCCCAGGTTCATGGTCCATGGGTTCTGACGGGTAGCCGGCAAGATGAACAGCGCAAACGCCAACGAGTTCAGGCACAGCGCCGTCCACGCATAGGGCACCAGCCCGCGGTGCTCGCCGATGCCAACCCACAGATACAGCGTGTTGTGCAGGTGCTCGGTGTCGGAGTAGTACTCTTTGAACAGCTCGCAGCCATGCAGAAACAAGTTCAGGAACATGGCATACGCCATCAGTTCCGCGATCTTCCAGATTGCTTCGTCCTTGATTTCAAAGCGCGTGGTCTTGCGAATGATTTGCAACAACGCCAGCAGAATCGCCGGCCCGGCACAGAACGCCGAGGCCAGGAACATGGGTGCCAACAGCGCGGAATTCCAGAACGGTCGCGCCGGCAAGCCGTTGTACAGAAACGCCGTGACCGTGTGGATGCTGACCGCCATCGGAATCGACAACATCACCAACGGCCACACGAAGCGCTTGTTGTACGGCTGGCGCACAAAGCCGCAGTACACCAGGTGGGTCACCACCGCGAAATTGACCACGAAGTAACCGTTGAGTACCAGCACATCCAAGGCCAGCAATGACTGCGGCCAGTTCAGGCGACCGAACGGCGGCAGCAGGTGCCAGAAGCGGTCGGGCCGGCCGATGTCGACGAACACGAACAGCAAACACATCACAATCGCGCTGACGGCCAGCAGCTCGCCAAAGATGACGATTTCGCGAATCGGCCCCCACTTGTACACGTACGCCGGGACCACCAGCACCACCGCCGCCGCCGCCACGCCGACCAGAAACGTGAAGTTGCCGATGTAGAACCCCCAGCTGACCTGGTCGCGCATGTGCGTGACCTGCAGCCCCTGATCGACCTGCCGCTGGTATGCCAGGCCGCCTGAGGCCATCAGCCCCACCAACACCACCAGCCACAGCCAATACCACGCGTTGCCGCGCGTCACCGCCCGCAAGCTGCCGGCGAAGAACTCGAAGAAGGTCCTGGGGTGCATGACCGCCTCACGTGCCGTAGTAGTAGTAGAACTTGGGCAGGGTGTTCAGTTCGGCCTTGAGCACCAGCACGCGCTTGCGCTCGATGACCGCGCGCACTTCGCTTTGCGGGTCGAGCAGATTGCCGAACTTGCGCGCGCCGACCGGGCACACTTCGACGCAAGCCGGATAGCGGCCCTGGCGGGTGCGCTGGATGCACCAACTGCATTTTTCGACCACACCTTTGGTGCGCGGCCGGTTGCCGAGCCAGTGGGTGTTGGGGTTGACGTCTTTGGCGGGCAGGCCGGGCTCGGCCCAGTTGAAGCGGCGGGCGCCGTACGGACACGCGGCCATGCAGTAGCGGCAACCGATGCACCAGTCTTGATCGATGACCACGATGCCGTCGGGCTCTTTCCAGGTGGCGCCGACCGGACAGACTTTGGTGCACGGCGGGTTGTCGCACTGCTGGCATGCCATCGGCAGGTAGAACTGACCGGACCGCGGCACCGTCTTGGCATCGTAGTACGGGTCGGCGTGGGCAAAGTCGATGCCGTGGTGCTTCTGCATTTCCAGCACGCGGATCCAGTGCACTTGCGGATCGCGCGACTGGTTGTTCTCGTCCACACAGGCGTAGACGCAACGGCGACAGCCGACGCACCGCGAGATGTCCAACGCGTAGGCGAAAAGCGTGCCAGGGATCGCTGCCTCGCCACCCACGCGCACCGGTTTGCCAAACTTGCGGGTGGCGTCGGCTTCGTACTGGCGCAGGCGTTCGCCAAATTCGTCGGCGGGCAATTCGCGCAGCGCCTGGCTGGCCCAGGCCTCCAAAGCGCCAGCGCCGACCGCGGCCGCGGCCCCAATCGACAACTGGCCGAGAAAGCGTCGCCGGGAAGCATGGACCGGCGGTTGGGCGGGGTCGGGGCAACTCATGACTGGCCTCCTGCCAAGGGGCGCGCGGGCGCCGGCTTGGGCGGTAGCGGCTTGAATTTGGGGCTGTGCGGGCTGTGGCAGTGCACGCACAGCAGGTAGGTCTTGGCGCCGTTCCAGAAACCCGAGCGCCGACCGTGCAGGCCGAGGCGCCAGTCGCGGTACTTGTCGCCGTGGCACTGGCCGCACAGGCGGTACGACTGCTCGAACGGCACCTGCACGCCGCTGGCCAGGCGCAGCTTGTCGCGGTCGTCGGCATCGTGGCAGTCCAGACACCAGCGGTGGCGCGCGTCGTGCTCGAACACGATGTCCTTGTGGTCGTCGCTGAACACCCGGCGGGTGAAGTTGGTGGGTTCGCCCGCGTGGCAGTCGCTGCACGGGAAAATGCCGTCGCTAAACGGCGGCGGCGGCACTTCAATCGACTCGCGGTGGTCGGCGACGCCGTAGGTCGGGGTGGCCTCGTCGGCCGGTGCGTACAGCGGTCGCACCGAACTGGATGCGGCTTGGGCCAGCGACACCGCTTGCGCGCCGTCGACTGCGGTCGAGACCGCTTGCGGCAATGCCGTTGGTGTGTGCGAATCGGCGGGACCGTGCTGCCACGACAAGTCGGCCACCGGCGGCGCGTGGGCAAACGCGAACTCAATGGGCGACGACTTGTGGCTGACGCACGCGCAGCAAGCCAGAACCAGGCAAACGAGCCAGCGCACGACGACCTCCCCAGCGGCGACGCTTCCTTGCCACGGTGCGCCGTCACCAACGGCCCATGCGAAAGGCGTGCCAACCGTGTGGTCAGCGTCAATCGGCTGTTTTTGCACAGATTACCGGGCGGATCACCCGAGCGCCATGCCTGCGATCTGCCAGCCTGTCATGCCACAGACTGACAGTATGGCAGGCGGGTGGTTGAGGGTCACGCCGCGGTCACAGATGCCAACCGGTTTATGGGTGGATGGGCGGGTCCCGCGGAGTGTTGTCACATAATTTCAACGATCTGAACAATCCCCCCCCTTCGTGCATGCCGGCTTGCAGGGCAGGGCGGCGAGCGGCACACTGCATGACAATCTGGCGGGCCCAAGGATCGGTCGTGCCTGTCGCCCGGTTCGTCGCCAACCGCATGACGCTCGCGCTGACCGCTGGCGTGACGGCGGCGGTGGTCGTGGCCGTCGGCGTGGCCGGCGTGTTGTTCGTGCGCCACCATGAGCACCATGCCTTGGAGCAGGCGCGTGCATCGGCCGAGGTGCACAGCAACCGCATCCAGCTGGCGCTCGAGCACCAGATGCTCGAAGACGAGCGCGAGCTGGTGCAAAAGATGGTCACCACGTTCGGCAAAGACCCCGGCGTGCGCGACGTGCTGGTGTTGGACCGCCGCGGCACCGTGCAAATGGCATCGGGGCCACACAAGCGGCGGTTGGCGGCCGACGACCCGACCTGTCTGGCGTGCCACGACCAGCCCGCGCGGGTGCGCGCCACCACCGCACTGCTTGAGGTCGACGGCGGCAGCGTGTTGCGGTCGGTGCGGCCGATTCACAATGCCCCCGCCTGCCACGAATGTCACCCGCGCAAGCACCGCATCAACGGTGTGCTCATCGTCGATTTCGACCTCAGCCACATTCGCGAGGGCCTGACCCACGAGGTGGGGATTTTCGCGTTGGGCGCCGCGACGTTGGCGCTGTTTCTGATTGGCGCGGTGGCCTTGGTGGTGCGCGGCACGGTGCTCCGGCGCCTGCAAGCCGTGGTGCAGGGCGCTCGCCGCATGACCGATGGCGACCTCAAGCACCGGATGCCCGAGACGGGCGACGACGTGGCCGCATGGCTGGTGCGCGCCTTCAATGGCCTTGCTGCGACGGGCGATGCCCTGGTCACCCAACTGCGCGAACAGAGACAGCAACTGGAAGACGTCATCAACGGCGTGGACGACGGCATCGTGGTCCTGGACGACCAACTGAACGTGGTGGCGGCCAATCAGGCGTTCCTCGACCGTCACCAGGCGCCGCGCGAATCGACCATCGGCCACTCGTGCCTGCGCCTGGGCGAAGGTACCTGCGACCCGGCGCACTGTCCGGCGCGCGGGTCCTTTGCCACCGGTCAGCACAGTACCAGCGTGTTGAGTGCCCGCGGCCCTGACGGCAAGCCGCGCTTTGAAGAGGTGCGCGGGTCGCCGTTGCGCCGGCCCGACGGCACCGTCAGCCACGTGGTCGAGGTGTGGCGCGACATTACCGAGCGGCGGGCCGCCGAGGCGCGCATGGCCGATGGTCACCGGTTAGCGTCGCTGGGCCTGTTGGCGTCGGGCTTCTCGCACGAACTCAACACACCGCTCGGCACGGTGCTTGCCTGCGTCGATGGCATCCGGCGGTTGGTGCGCGACCCAGCGGCCGACCGCGGCGAAATCGACAACTACGCGCAACTGGCCCATGGCGAGTTGTTGCGGTGCCGCGGCATCACCCAGCAATTCTTGGCGTTTTCGCGCGGCCAGGCAGCGGGCCGTGAGCCGGTGGACCTGTGCCGCGCGGCGGCGGCCGTGGTCCGCATCGTGCAACCGACCGCCCGCGACCGCGGCGTGGCCCTGTCTGCGCAGTTGCCGGAACAGCCGGTGTTCGCGCGGGTGGGCGAAGGGCCGCTGCAGCAGGTGCTGCTGAACCTGCTGCTCAATGCCGTGCAGGTGTGCGATCACGGTCACCAGGTGGTGCTGGACCTCGCGGTTGCGGATGCAGCGCTCCTGACCGTGCGCGATGACGGCCCGGGCATCGACGCCGAAACCCTGCGCCACATCTTTGAGCCCTTCTATAGCGGTCGCAGCGGCGGCACCGGGCTGGGCTTGTTCCTGGC
>CAXRHS010001158.1:0-4516 GCA_964230235.1 Myxococcota bacterium | reverse complement strand
CATCCGGGCAATCCAAGTTGCCGCCGGACATCCAGGTGTCGTGCGACCCGCAGGCCGGGCAGGCCAGGCCCACAAAGCGGATCTCGTGTTTACGCCCGGAAGTGGACGGCGGACGAGAGACCAACTCCGTCGGCGGCTCTGCGGCATGGGCGCGCCATTGGGCATGAAGGTCAGCCTCGCGCTTCTCAAACCGCTCGGTGGCAAGCCGGTGGTAATCCCAGCGCCGACCGCCGGTCAGGCCAAAAGGCGGCTTGTAGCCAAACAAGGCTGCGACGTTGCAGTCCCAGCCGCTGTCCTTGCCCCAAGCCGGGATCTCCGGGTCACCGTCGCCCCAGCCCCACGTCAACTTGCCAGCGGCGTAGCGCACAGTCACCCATTCGAGCCGGCCGTCATCGTCAAAGCCGATCTGGCACTGGCCGCCATCGGGGATTTCGAGCTTGTCCACGCATCCAGCTGTCTGGCCCGATTCCTCCAAACTGGGGCAACCCTTGACTGCGCGCCACCAGATGCGCTGCCAGCGCGGTGGGTCGAGGCTGCTAACCTGACAATACTTTGGCTGAAACTCCCAGTAGAGCAACGTCGCAGGAAAGCCGAAGGCGAACTTGCACATGCGCTCGTCGTCGCCGTACTTGACCTCCCAGGCCTTAGCCGCAGGCGGCAGTTGCGGTTGCTCCGGTTTGGCTTCGTTGTCGTCGTGTTCCTTGTCGTCGTCGATCATGACCGTCTCCTGCGCGCCGAGTTGGCGCGGGTGCGGCTGGCGGGCCAGGCCAGGCCGAGTTGGGGACAGCAGCACGCTGGGTCGATGGCAAGCAGGTGAATGGGGCTTGGGTTCGCCGTCGCGCATGGGCAGCCGGGTGCGCGGCGACTGGTTGTCAAGGATCGACCGCACGACGGCGCACGTCGGCGGTGCCGCCGGATGGGTGATCCGGCAACCGGCGCGGACGGAGTTGCCGCCAGCGCATTCGAAGTCTGTCAAGGGCTTGCCGTTGCCCGCGTGCTCCTGATGGCGACTCGAATGGGCAAAAAGGTGCCGCCGCGCAAGGTAGCTTGCGCGGTTCGAGTCGTGGCCAAGGCGCGGGTCAGGTCATGGGCGGCAGTGTAGGGACGGCCGGGGCGGTGTCAAAGCGGGGGCGGCGGAGGCGGGCTGCGCTAGGCACCATACTCATGCGGCCCGCCGGCGCCATTGGCGTCCCGGAGGCGAAGTCCTGCTACGCCAAAGATTTGCGGGCGCATGCATCCCGGTGGCCGGGGCCGGCGGGCCATTTTGGGCATGGCCGAAGGCGGTCAATTCGCGCCAAATGGCAGCGGAGACGGGCGATTTCAGCGGCAGCGCCGCGTTCGGCCGCAGCCAAATGTGATCGGGTTTCGCTGGATCGGCCGCGGACTGGCGGCTCGGTACCGTTCTGACTGGCGAACGTGATCAAGTTTTGGCGGAAATTGAGCACACTTGAGTGGCTGGCAACGCTCAATATCGACACCTGCGATTTCTTGCAATGCAGCTAATCGCTAGTCATGGGCGATTTCGGCCTTGCTGTCGCGTTGTATGAGCTTTTAGGGGTGCAATGGCCGATGGAGCCTGGTCGGCAATTTGGCGTCGCATCGCACGCTTTGGCAGAGCCTACCGGTGGCGCACGCGGCCTTGTCGTCGCCGGCCTCGCACGCCACAATGGACCCATGCGCCTGGCCCAAGTCGAAGGACTCCATGTCGTAGCTCGCAGCCCAGTCGGCCAATGGCGGCCTTACGTTGTGGTCGACGCCGAGACGCGGGTCTGGTTTGCCAAAGCGATGCGCGGCAATGCGATCTTGGCCGAGGCGGTGTGGCACGGACTGGCCAGCAAGGTCGGCAGCGCCCAGCCGCAGTGCGCCTTGGGCCGCTTGGGCGGCGAGCGCGTGTGGCTCTCGCGTGCCGTGGCTGATGCCGTTCACTGGCAACCTACCAACGTCGACGGCATTGCAAATGCCCCCGCTTTGGCTGCGGGGCTCACCGTTGACGGCTTGCTCGGCAACGAAGACCGCCACGAAGAGAACGTCCTGCTGGCACCCGGCCCCGCCGCGCAATTCGTAGCCTACCTGATCGACGCCGAAGGCTGCGCCGCGACGCACCCGCCGAAATTTGCCCAGTGGCAGGCAGACCGCGTGACGGATCCGAGCCAGTTGCCACATTTTCGCGGCATCGATTTCGAAGCGTTGCGGCCACACGCCGACGCGACGGCGATGCGGCTTGCCAGCCTGCCGGCCAGCGAATTGGACATGCTGGCGCGCGAGGCGGTGGCGGCAAGCGACGTCGCTGAGGCGTGGCTGCCAGGCCTGCAGTCGGTCTTGAAGGCGCGGTGCGGCAATGCCGCGCGACTAACCTCGGCGTATTTTGACCGCTTGGCGAGGCTTTGATGCACGGTTCGTACAAAATCCTGTACTTGGTTCCGTCGTTCTTGCACGAATCGCGCTACGCCATCGGCGCCGTCCTGCGTACGGAGGCCGGAACACGTTTTGTCCCAGCTTTGCGCATGCCGTCGCGTGAAACGTTGGGCGACGAAGGCACCGAGCGCTTGCTGGCAGTTGTGGTGCAGCGGGCAGCCTCGCTTGCAACGCTGGACGAGCGCGAAGCGATGCGGCTTTTGGGCCAGCACATCGCGTTCGGTGCAGTGCGCCAGTTGGAGTTTGCTGCTGCCGATTTTGCGCCTTGGCTGCAGGCCAGCATCTTGCCGCATAGTTGAGGTGGATGCTTGCGGCATGGCCCGTGTGGCGGGCCAAGCTGATTCGGCGACCGCTGCGGCTGGCGCCTGCTGTCTTGCCTAACGGCATCATCGCGGAGGGTGCCCGCTACCTTGGCCGTGCTTGGTTTCGGTCATGCGGTGGGCGGGCGACGATCGCGGCAACCACGCGTGCCGCCTTGAATCCGGCCACCGCGTAGGTCGCGTGACAGAGGCTCGCTGCCAGAAGATCGCGGCGGCTTGCCGTTGGGCGCGCACATTGCCGCAATGCGTGCGCCTGGCGGACGACGGTGCCTGTGATGGTGCCGGAGACGGTGGCGATGGCCGTGGTGAAGACTGGCCGGCGGAAGTTGCAGGCTGACCAAGCGCTCGACCGCAGGTGCGCGCTCCAGTGGTGCCGCGAGTTTGGCGGGACATGTCTGCAACGTCAAACCACACATTCACGGGTGCGTCGTCGTGTCCACGGGCGAGCGCGTTCCCAGAACTCGCGGCGACGGCGTTCACCAACCTGGCCGACGCGCACCCAACCCGCGCGCTCAAAGGCCGCAGCTGCGTCTTTTCCAGAAATATTGGCTAAGGCGGTCCTCCTAGACCGTGACCAGTACAGAGGCGGGCCGATTCGCCGGCTGGGCCGCAACGGCCTTTTGGTCCTCAGCCCACAACCAAGCCACGATGGCTTCGCGCACGTTTTCTAAAGCCTCTTGCTCGTCGCGACCCTGCGATATAAAGGCGGGAAGTGCTGGACATTGAGCGACAAACCAGCCGTCCTCGGCAAGTTCAACATGGACATGAAAGCGCATTTTGCGCCCGCGCTCGACCGGAACGCGGGCGACCCACAAAACGCAGCAGTTGCAGGCCGCTTGGCCAAGTGCGCAGGCGCACATTCTCAGCCTGAGGCCGCCACCCTTGCGTCAGCTGAGCGCAGCCCCGGTTTTCTTGACGCCCGCCCCCGACAAGCGCACGTTTTCGCCATGGGCACGCCGGCCAAACTCCCAAACCCTGCCAGCCGACCCCTCGCCGCGCTGACCCTGGCCTTTGCCACCGCCGTTGCCGCGGCGTGCGCCTCCCCCAACCCCAGGGGGCTGCAGATCCGCGAGGATGTGCCCTACGCCGCCACCACCCACCGCAAGCAGCAACTCGACCTGTACCTGCCCGACGACAATGGCCGCAGCCGGCCGCTCGCGGTGTTCATCCACGGCGGGGCCTGGAAAGAACTGGACCGCCGCATGTTGCAGTGGGTCACCGGCTATTTCGGCCGAACTGGCGAGTACCTGGCGCGCCAGGGTTTTGTCACGGCCGTCGTCGGCTACCGACAGCCGCCAGAGGCCGGCATGGCCGAAGGCCTGGGCGACGTGGCCCGCGCGGTGTCATGGCTGCAAGCGCACGCCCTGGAACTGGGTGGCAACCCGCGCTGCGTCGTGCTGGTGGGCCACTCGGGCGGGGCCGCCCTCGCCGGCTTGCTCGCCTACCGGGCAGCGCACCTCAAGGCGGTTGGAGCCGACCCGACGGCGATCGCGGGTGTGGCGCTGCTGGCCGGCCTGTACGACCCGGACTCCTTGCTGGCCCACGTCACGGGCAGCGACCGCCAGGCCATTGAGGGGTTCTACGGCAAGGACGGCGACACGCGCCGCAACTGGGCCGTGGACCGCTTGCTGCTGCCCGAATCGCCGACGACGGTCGTGCTCGGCGCCGCCGACGACACCCCAGGTCTGGTCGAGCAGCACCGCCGCATGGCCGAGCGCGTGGCAGCGATGGGGCCGCGGCACGCCGCGCAAACGCTGGACGTTGGGCACATGGGCGCGGTG
>CAXRHS010001157.1:0-9996 GCA_964230235.1 Myxococcota bacterium | reverse complement strand
GCCGGTGGTGTCGGCGGGGCTTGCAGGGGATCGGGATCGACCTCGACCGGCACCTCGGATTCAAACGCAACCTGCGGCACGGCGACGTTGGACACCTTGCGCGGCGCGATGAGCGCGCCGACCGGCTGCGACGCGCTGACCGGTGCGACCTGTCCCGATACCGCCGTCGGTGCCTGGATCGGGGCGCGCGGCACGGTGACTTCCGGGGCGCGACCGAGCGGTGGCGGCGGGATCGGCTGCTCGCCCGCCCGCGGCGTGGCCGCCACCTGGTACGCCAGCGTGCGCGCCGGCACCGCCACTGCATCATAGCCGTCGGTCGCCGCCTCGGTCTCTTGCGAGGTCACACCGTGCGCGGCCGCCACCGCCAGCATGCGCGCGCTCTCGGACCGGTCGGCACCACGGCACGCCTCCAACGCCTGGCGCATCTCCATGGCCGTGCCAAAGCGCTCTTCGACCAGCTTGGACATCGCGCGCTCGACCACCCGCACATAGGCTTCGCTGACCGGCGTGCGCGCCGTCTGTCGCAGGTCGGGCGGCGGCTCGGCGACGTGGCTCAGCAGCACCGACAACGGGTTCTCGCCGTCAAAAGGCGGCCGGCCCGCCGCCAGTTGGTACAGCACGCAGCCCAGGGAATACAGGTCGCTTCTGCGGTCGAGGCTCTTGTTTTGCGCCTGCTCGGGGCTCATGTAGGTCGGCGTGCCAAAGGCTTTGCCGGTCCCGGTCATGTTGCTGCCGAGCTTCTTGGCGATGCCAAAATCGAGCACCTTGACGACCGGTTCGTCGCCCTCGACCTCGTGCAGGAAGATGTTGTGCGGCTTGAGATCGCGGTGGACCAGGCTGGCCAGGTGTGCTTCGGCCAGGCTGCGCAGCACCTGCGATCCGATGGTGATGATTTCTTCTTCGCTGAACACCTTCCCGCGGCTGACCCGGTCGCGCAGTTCCTCGTTCAGCGGCCGGCCGTTGAGCAACTCCATCGCGATGTACAGCGCGCCGCTCTCGGCCTGGCCAAAATCGAACACCCGAATCGTATTGGGGTGCTTGAGGCTGGCGGTGACCTGCGCTTCGGCAAAGAAGCGCTGGATCATGTCCGAGTCGTCCGAGTCCAGCGACACCGCCAGCAGTTTGATGGCGATGTCCTGATCGGTGGCCATGTTCTTGGCCTTGTAGACCGCGCCGAACCCGCCCTGGCCGATCATGCGACCGATGCGGTAGCGCCCATTGACCTCGGTGCCTTCGACCAGCTTGGCGTCAGGGTTCTGCGCCAGCACCAGCGTCGCGGTACCGTCATCGGGGCAGCGCGCCTCTTGGGTCTTCTTGCCGCATTTGGGGCATAGGCGCATCAGGCGGGGTCCGTGGTGTCGGCCGGCAGCCCATCGGTGCCCGGCGTCGTTTCGACGTCCGAGCCGGGGTCGCGATTGACCATGGTAACCGAGGGCAAGGCGTTTTGGCGACTGGGGTCGAGCAGGGCGGCGACCTCGGCGAGTTCGGCAGGCAGGTCGCCAAAGACCACCCGGCCGTCGTCCAAAATGTGGATGGCAATCTGTGTGCGCGGCATGCAGCGCCCCGGCTACAGGCCGCGGGTGGATCCGGCTTTGTATTCCTTGGCTTCTTCAACGGGCAGTGCACCGTCAAAGTAGGCCTGGTCGTAGCCGTACACGTCGTAGCCGAACACCACGTTGCCTTCTTCGTCCACCGACGCGATGACGTAGTCGACGTGCACCGGAATCGCGGTCTTGAGCTTGATCTCCTTTTCCTCGCGCTCCTTGATGATGTCGCGAATTTCTTTGGCGCTCATGCTGCGATCGCGACCGAGCACCAGCTCGGCAAGGTCCACCGGCTTGTCGACGCGCACGCAGCCGTGGCTGAAGGGCCGGCGCGCTTTGCTGAAAAGGTGGCGAAACGGCGTGTCGTGCAGGTAGATGTTGAATTTATTTGGCCCTTGGAACTTGACGTCGCCCAACAGGTTGCTTTTGCCAGCCTTCTGGTACCAGACCTCGGTGCCATCGCCTTGCATTTCCCGCACGTAGCCTTCCTTTTCGAGAAAGCTCGGATCCTTGGCGAGCTTGGGCTGCAGTTCCAGTTCCACCACCCGCGAGGTTGGAAACCACTTGGGCGCCAGGATCACCCGGGTCATCTTGTGCGAAAACATCTTGGTCCGGTTGATCATGCCCTTGAGCGCGGTCAGCTGGTCGGTGTCGGTGTCGTTGTTGCCGACGATGACGCGGTGGCGGTCGATCGGCGCGCCCTTGTCGTACACCCACAGCATCTGTTGGGCGATGTTGACCCAGATGTGAAAATCATCACCAGGATCACGGCCTTCGGACTCGCGCAGCCGCTGAAGCGACAGCTGGATCTGGCGCAGCCGCTTCTCGGCGGGCACGTCCAACTCATTGCAGACGGTCTTGGTCACCACCCCGTCCGGATCCAGCTGGTGGCGCGCCTGGAAAGACTTGATCGCCGCCTCCAACGCGTCGTCGAAGCGCTCGCCTTCGGGGCCCGGGTCATAGCCTTCGGCGCGCAAGCGGGCCCGAATCGCCGGGACGAGCGGGTTGGTCTCGCCCTTCTTGAGTTGCTTGGCGGCCAGCTTGGGCAGCGGCGCCCACCCGCCAGCGTCGACCAGCCCTTTGTAGGTGTCGTAGGCGCCGAGCAGCAGCGGGTACTGGCTGTGCGTGGGTTGCCGGCCGCGCAGCGCGGCGCCCAGCCGACCCTGGCTGGCCTGCACGAACTTGACCAACTCGTCGGCGTATTTGTCGGCCATGCGCTTGATGTCGGCTGGCGCGGTGTATTTTTGCGGATGCGCCGGCAGCCCATAGGTGGTGTCGATGGCATGGCGCAGGGTCGCGCGCAACAGCTCGACCTCGGCGTGCACGATTGCCAGCCGGCTGGCCGTGGCGGTGCGCACCAGTTCGGCGATGGCGCGATCCAGGGCCTGCAAGCCCGCTTTGCCCAGTTGATCGCCGCCCTTTCGCGCCAACTCGACCGCGCTGCCCTCACCGCCGCGCAACCACAGGCCGGCGGCCGCGGCCACCAGCGCCGCCCGCGGCTGGCGCTCGAGCCCCAACCAGATCGCGCGCTCGGCCTGCAGCCCCGCCGTCACGGCCAAGGTCGCGTCGTCGATGGCCTTGAAGCGGTAACCTGCCTTGTCGATGCCGTGGCGGTCGAGTTGCTGCAGTTCAGCGAGCAGGTCCTGACCGTCGGTCGTCAACGCCCCAGCGCGGTCGAAAAGGCGCAGCGTGCCAGCCCCCAGCAAGGCCTTGAGCGCTTTGCCATCGGACCCGGCGGCCTTGAGTTCTTTTTGGATCGCGGCGGCTTCCGCGGCGGCGGCCTGCTTGGCGGCCTCTGCCAGGCGCGCGGTCAATTCGGCCCAGGTTGGTATGCGCAGCGGCGCAGCGGCGGGTGCCGTGGCCGCAGGGGCCTCGTCCGCAGCCTCGGTTGCGGCGGGCCTGGGCTTGCTGTCCGGGGTGCCATCGCAGGCCGCAAAGGCCACCGACACAGCCGCCGCCATCCAGCAACCGCTAGCGCAGCGCCATCGCCTCATCGTGTTCAGAGCAACCTTCATCGCGGGATTTCCTGCCGCCGGACCGGGCTTTGTGGCGGTGGCGGGACGATAATCGACGCGCGGCTTTCGTCAAAAGTTCATCGCTTCGCCCGGCTGCGGAGCGGCGAGTCGACTTGCGGCGCCGCTGGCTTGCGACCCGCCGGACAAGCCGCGTGCGAACGTGGAAAATCGAGCCAATTTTCCACGGGATCTTACGCCCCGAACGCCGCGACCAACGCCCGCCGCAAACTGGCGCCGTCGTTGTCGTCGGCAAAGTCCGGCACATACCACACTTGGGCGTGGGCGGGCAGGCCGGCCGGCACGGCCGGGCGGTCGGCATTGGCAGCAACGGCAAGGCCTTTGGCGGATCCGGACCAGCGCCGGCACAACGGCTCGACCGACCACGCCGCGGTCATCTGGGCCGTGCGTTCGGCGAGCTCGACCTCGGTCCCGATCTGCGGACCCAAGGCGTGCACGGTCAGGCCGTCGGGAGCGGTGTGGGCGGCGATCGGCGCGCCCAACGCGGCCTGCCAGGCGGCCGGCATGCGCTCGGCCAGCCCGTGCAGGGCCGACAGCGCGTCGTTGACCGGAAACAGCAGCCGCAGGTCGCCGGTGGTCGGCGTTACCTGCACCGCTGCGGTCGACCGCGGGGGCACCGAGGCGCGCAGCACCGCAGAAAACGCGCCCGCGTCGCTCGCCGCCACCTTCAGATCGTGCAGCGTCCACGCCGCACCGGGCCCGAGGCCGGCGATGACCTCGCGAATGGCCGGCAATGCACCGCCAAATGAGGCGCGGCCCTGCAAGGTGACGGTGTGATCGCAGGTTGGAAACCGCCAGATGTTGCGCGGCCGCTGCAGGTCGACCCGCACCAGATCGAGGTCGGCGACATGGCCGGCCGACACCGGCTGCAGCAGCGCGAGGTGGGTAGCCGCCAGGTCCACGCACAGCGCCGACAAGAACTCGGCTGCGCCCATCGCCGGCGACCGCACCAGCACCAGCTCCCAGGGCTGCTGGCGGCCGGATCCGACCAGGGCGTGTAGCGCCGTGGCCCACGCCAGGGTCGCGGCGGGTCCACCCAGGTGCGATCGATCGGCCGGCCAGCGACCGCTCGGCTCGGCACCATCGGGACCCGGCAGTTCCAGGTCCAAAGCCAGCAACACCAGCCGCGGCCCGTCGCCCGGCGCGGGCGGCCCAGCGGTACGCAGGCACAAGGCGTCGCCCCACGGCAGCGCGATCGCTTGCTCGCGCACGCCGCAGCCAACAGCAAAAAGCAGGTCGAGCAACGCAAAGCGCAGCCCCAGCGGATCAGCGTGACGCTGGCGCAGCTTGGCCAACGATCGCGGCAGGTCGAACGGCATCGGCAATTCCGCGGCGCACGGCGGCGCGAAGGGCATCCAGGCTTGCAGGCTTTGCGGTTTTTGGCAACGGCGGCGGGTTTTGTCCCGCCCGCGCGTTGACCAGATCGCCCTTGGCTGCTACATTCCCGCGTCCTTGCGCCGGGTTGCCCGTTGTGCCCGGCGGGATTGTCAAGCGATTTCACGGCATTCCGTTTTGCAGCCGTGATCATCGCGGTCGCAGCGGTCGCCGTTGTCGCACCCCGGAATTCGATGCTGTCACCAATTGCGTCTGCCCTGAACCTCGCCCTGGACCTGGCCCTGCACCTGCAGTCCGCCGCCCTGCCGATCCTGGCGCAAGCCGATCCGCTGGCGGGTGGAGGGGCTCCGGCAGCCGCTGGCGAACCTTCCGCTGCGGCCGCACCTGCGCAAGGTGCCAATGGCGGCGCCTGGATCTCGTGGGTGATGATGCTCGGCGTGTTTGCGATCTTCTACTTCCTGGTGCTGCGGCCCCAACAGAAGAAAGCCAATCAGCACAAGACGTTCCTCGATGCGCTGCAGCCCGATGCCTCCGTGGTCACCTCTGGCGGCATCTACGGCAAGGTGGTGTCGATTCAAGATCAGATCGTGACCGTCGAGATTGCCGACCGCGTGCGCATCCGCGTGCATAAAAGCCATGTCGCTGGATCGGCCGCCAACGCCGCCGACGCCCTGGCTGCCCAACAGCGCTGACCTGGAAGCGGCCCGCGGTTGATCGGACTGCCGGCCCTTATTTGGAGACCCATGGAATCAAAACGCAATTGGAAGGCCTGGTGGGTGTTTGGCCTGTTGACGTTGGCGGTGCTGCAGCTGCTGCCGACCTTCCTTGGCGACGCACTGCCGACTTTCTACACCGACATTTTTGAGAAGCGGTTGAGCTATGGCCTCGATCTCAAAGGTGGCTTGGAGCTGCGCTACGCCGTGGACTACAAGAAGGCCATCGGCGACAACACCAACCGCTTGCGCGACTCGGTGGCTGACCGCCTGGGCGACGCCTATGCCAAAAAGCAGGGCAAGGACTGGAACACGCTCGGCGAGGCCGAACGCAAGGCCATCGGCGAGCGCTGGACCGCCACCCGCACCGCGTTCAACACGCTCAAGATCGAGTTCAAGACCCCGGCCGACAAGGACCTTTTGACGAGCGACCTGGTCAACACCGTCGACTCGCGGTTCGGGCTGCACGGCCAGGGCGACAACGCCAAGATCCTGGTCATGCCCGACAAGGCCGTGCAGGAGCTCAAGAAAGAGATTGTCGAACAGACCCTGACCGTCATCCGCAAGCGCGTCGATGCCTTTGGTCTGGTCGAACCCGACGTCCGCCAGTCCGGCGAGGCCGACATCGACCTGCAACTGCCGGGTCTGGCCGATCGCCAGATGCGGATGGTGCGCGAGCGCATCGGTCAGGCGGCCCAGCTGACCTTCCGGCCGGTCAAGACCGACGCCAAGGTCTTTGACGACAAGGCCGAAGCGGTCAACACCTTCAAGGCGAGCGCCGAAAACAAGGCGCCGACGCTGCAGCACGTGCCGGCCGGCAACGGCGCCTACATCCGCGCCGACCAGAAGTCGGAGCTCATCCGCTTCGTCAAGACCGTGACCGTGCCCGACGATGTGCTCATCGGCTACGAGCAGGTCCAAGAGCGCGATTCGATGACGGCCAAGGTCAAGTCGAGCTACTGGCGCACCTACAACCTGGAGAGCAAGACCGAGCTGACCGGCGACGATCTGACCCACGCCAACGTCGGCTACGAAAGCCAGGGCCGCTCCGACCCGGTGGTGTTCTTGGAGTTCAATGCCCGCGGCGCCAAGATCTTTGGCGACATGACCGAAAAGCACGTCAAGAACCAGGTCGCCATCTTGCTCGACGACGACGTCAGTTCGGCACCGGTCATCAACGAGAAGATCCCCAACGGTCGGGCGCGGATTACCCTTGGCCGCGGCAGTTCGCCGCAGTTGATGATGGAAGAAGCCAAAAGCCTGGTCACGGTGCTCAACAACGGCGCCTACAAGGCACCGGTCATCAAGGTCCACGACATCGAAGTCGGCCCGTCGCTCGGCGCCGATGCGGTGCAAGGCGGCCTGGTGTCGATGGCGGTCGGCGTGTTGCTGGTGGTGGCGTTCATGGTCGTCTACTACCGTCAGGGCGGCTGGATCGCCGACGCGGCACTGGTTCTGAACTTGATTCTGCAGTTGGCGTGCCTGGTGTGGTTCAACGCCGCGCTGACGCTGCCCGGCATGGCCGGCTTGACGCTGACGACCGCGATGGCCGTCGATGCCAACATCTTGATTTTCGAGCGCATTCGCGAAGAGTTGCGCGCCGGACGCAGCGTGCGCAATGCCCTGGACCTCGGCTACGGCCGGGCGTTCTGGACCATCTTCGACTCGCACATCACCGCTGGCATGGCCGGCGCCGTGCTGATGGTCTATTCGTCTGGTCCCATCTACGGTTTCGCGGTGACGCTGCTGGTTGGCATCGGCACTTCGATGTTCACCTCGATCGTGGCCACGCGCCTGGTCTACGACTGGATGGGCGAGCGCGGCAAGCTCGAAGAACTGTCGGTCTAGCCCTTCGCCCTTTCGCCCCGCGCACCCGTTCGCAAGGTCACCATGAGCACGGAACACAAGCACTTTACGCTGTTCAACCCCGACGCCAACTACGACTTCGTCGGTCGGCGCCAGTTGTACTACGCGTTGACAGGCATCGGCATCCTGGCGTCGATCATCGCCTTGGCCACGCTGGGCTTCAACAAGGGCATCGACTTCAAGGGCGGCAGCAAGCTGATTGTCGCGTTTGAGACAGCAAGCCCGGTCGACCGCCACGCCGTGCACGATGCGGTGGCGGGAACCCTCAAACAGGCCACCGGCAAGCAAGATGTCGGCCAGGTCGAAGTCCAGGACTTCTCGACCGGCGGCACCGGCGGCGCCAAAAAGCACTTCAGCGTCGTGACCGAATTGACGTCGATGGTCACCGCCGAGAAGCGCACCGCGCTGACCGCCAAGCTCAAAGAGAAGTTTCCCAAGGCCGATGTGCAGTGGGCGGCAGAGGGCGAAGACCGGGTGTTCTTGACGCTGGTCGACCCGGTCAAGGTCGCGCCGACCTACGAGACGCTGCGCCAGGTGTTCGGCGAGGCCGGCTTTCCCAAGGTGGGCACCGGCTCGGACGCCGAGAGCCAGCTTGACGTCAATCTTTTCCGCACCTTGCAGATGCTGCAATCGGAAAGCAAGAAGGAAAAGGAAGCCGAAATCAAAGCCGAAGAGCAAAAGCTGCGCGATCAGAAAGCCAAGGATCTGGCCGACCGCGCCGACAGCCGCTTTACGGTGGTGGTCGAAGAGTTCAAGGGCAAGATTGAGACCGGCCTCGCCGCCAAATTCGGCAAGGGATTCCTGGGGGTCGAGTCGAGCACTGCGATTTCGCCTTCGGTCGCCGATGACCTGATGAGCCAGGGCCTGGTGGCGATTCTGTACGCCATCGTCGGCATCATCTTGTACATCGTGATGCGCTTTGACGTCCGCTACGCCCCCGGCGCGCTGATCGCGCTGGTGCACGACGTGGTGCTGGTCATCGGCGCGTTCTCGGTCGCGCAGGTCAAGTTCTCGATGCCGGTCATCGCGGCGGTGCTGACGGTCGCTGGCTACTCGATTACCGACACCATCGTGGTCTTTGACCGGATTCGTGAGATGCAAGAGCGCCACGAGGGCGCGCCGATCGATGTCATCATCAACTCGGCGATCAACACCACCATGAGCCGGACGGTGCTGACGTCGCTGACGACGTTTATGACCTCGGTCTCGATCTTCTTGTTCGGCGGTGGGCTCATCCGCGACTTTGCGTTCGCGATGTGCATCGGCGTGGTGGTCGGCACCTTCAGCTCGATTTTTGTGGCCAGCCCAGTGTTCATGTGGCTGCACGAGCGCTTTGAAGCCCGCAAGGCCGCGCTCGCCAAGGCCGGCGACAGCCGCGCGCCGATCCAGATCGCGCCCGCGCAGGGCTAGTCTGCCGGCGAGCGGATACGGCCGCAAACCGCCACTGGCTGTCGCAAGCCGACCGGCGGGCTGAAAACAACCATCGACAGCCGATCGCGACCGTGGTCCAATTGGCCCCATGCACGCCTCTTGGACCGTCCGCGAACCTGATCCCGCCCACGTCGCGCAGTTGCAGGCCGCCGGACACGACGCGCTGATCGCCCGCTTGCTGGCGCTGCGTGGCCTGCACGACCCGAGCAGCGCCAAGGCGTTTCTGACCCCGCAATTGCGCGACCTGCCCGACCCGCACACGATGGCGGATTGTCAGGCAGCGGCGGCGCTGCTGGTGCGCGCCGTCCAGGCCGAGTGGTCGATCTGCGTGTACGGCGACTACGACGTCGACGGCATCTCGGCGGCGGCGCTGCTGCACGATGTGCTGACCATGGCCGGTGGCCGCCCGCAGGTGTTCTTGCCCGACCGCATGCGCGACGGGTACGGCTTGCGCCTGGAGCGCCTGCACGAACTCGCCGACCAGGGCGTGCAGCTTTTCATTTCCGCCGACTGCGGCAGCACAGCGGTAGCAGAAGTGGCGGCGATGCGGGCGCGCGGCATCGAGTTTGTCATCTGCGACCACCATGCGCTGGGGTCGAGCTTGCCGCCGGCGACCTGCCACCTCAACCCGCGCCGGCCCGACTGTGGCTACCCGGACAAGAACCTGTGTGCAGTCGGGGTGGCGTTCGTGCTGGCGCAAGCGTTTCGCCGCGCGGCGGTACACGCCGACCTGTGCCCGGTTGAGGCGATCGACCTGCGCGCTGTCATGGAACTGGCCGCGCTCGGCACCATCGCCGATGTGGTCGAACTGCGGCAGGTCAACCGCACGCTCGCCTGGCATGGGCTGCGCGCGCTGGGATCGTCGGCGCGGCCCGGCTTGCGAGCGCTGGTCCGCCACCTGCCCGTGGGCGGCGTTGACGCGCAGCGGGTCGGTTTTGTGGTCGGCCCCAAGATCAATGCCGCTGGCCGGGTCGCAGAACCGCGCACTGCGTTCGATGTGCTGACCGTGCGCGACGCCGACACGGCGGAAATGCTGGCGGTACAGCTGGATGTTGAAAACAATCGCCGCAAGGC
>CAXRHS010001156.1:0-3644 GCA_964230235.1 Myxococcota bacterium | reverse complement strand
CCCCTCTCCCGCAGAGCGGGCGAGGGGTAGTGGCGTAATTACAAGGTACTAACCCTCTCCCGTTGCAAACGGGAGAGGGTCGGCCGCAGGCCGGGGTGAGGGCATCGAGGCCGCAGTTGGCGACTTTGCGATAGCCCTGGGCTATTCCCGGCCCTGTGCCCGGGACTGTGACTGACCGGCGAAACTGGCCCACCCTGGGACGCTCGAACACGGGTCGTGAACGTGGTATGCAGCGACCAACGGCGCGAGCGAGGCTGGCTGCAGACTGGCGTTCAGTACTACCGTTCAAGCTTTGACTGACTCTCGGCGACAGCCGCCGCCAGGTTCCGCAATGGGCAGCCTTGTGGTACGGCGGCGGTCAGGGTCAGGGCCAGAAACAGGCGCAGGGCCAGAAACAGGCCCCGGGTCAGTAACGGCTCCCGGATGCCTTACAGCGCTGCGACGGCGCAAATAAGGGTCCGCGTACTAAGGGCCTGTAAAAGAACAAGTCAATCGACACGTGCGCGGAGCGGAGCGGCGAGTCGACTTGCAAAGTCGCGAGCTTGCGACCCACTGAGCAAGCACAGGGCCCACGGAGAAAATCGACTAGATTTCTTACGGGCCCTGACGCTTGCCGGTCGCAGCCTTGCAGGCCTCGGCCTCGTCCGCGGCATCGCGCATCCGCACGGTGACCAGTGCGGTCAGCAGCAGCACGACCACCAGGGCGATCAGGCCAGCGAACGCCAATCGCTGCCAGGCTTTGAGGCTGTCGCGCAGGGACTGCACTTCTGCGTCGCGCCGCTCCATTGCGGCGGCCCACTCCATGGCGTTCTGACGGTCGCGATCGTCGACCTTGCGGGTGTTGCGGGCGCGCTGACCCTGGTAGGTGTCGGTCGCGGGCGCCCACGGGCCTTTGCTGTTGCGGTCGCCGCGCCCCTGGCGCTCGGGTCGCTGCGGTTCGTCGTCGTCCGGCATCGCCGCATAGGCGCTGGTCCGGCCTTCTTCTCCCCGCGAAGTGTCGCGCACGCCCATCGCTGCTCGCCGCTCGGCCCGCGACTCGGGCCGCAGGCTTGCCTCGACTTCGCTGGGCGTCTCTGCCTGCGCTGGCGCTGGCCGAGATGCGCGATTGCCTTCGACCTGACGCAGCGGCGAACCAGTCGCAGGCCGCGGGCGCGCGTTATCGCGGCTGATCGGTTCGGCGCCATCCTGGGTCACCCGGATGATCGGCATCGGGATGGCGCGCTGATCGGTCTGAAAACCTGCGCCCTTGTGCACCGACGCTGCGCCAGCGACATGGGCGCCGATGAGCACGGCAGGCCGCGCCAGTTCGACAACGCCTTGCCCGGCGCTGTGCGCTTGCGCAGCCGGTGGCAGCTGCGATACGGCCTGCACCGGTGCTGCCGCGGCGCCGACCGGCTCCATGGCACGTGTCGGATTGGGCTCGCCAAACAGTCCGGCAAAATCAGCGACCTCGGCCGCTTTTGCCCATTCGGCCATGCCCTTGCGCCACAGCCAGGTGTCCGCGACCACGCTCCCTTCGGCGATCGCCGCGCGCCCCCCATAGCTGTCCATGCGCTGCTGGCCCGTGGCCGCGTTGATGAACCACAACATTCGCGCGGCAGGCGGCGGCGCCGATGCGGTGGGCGCGGCGCTGGGTTCGGCTTCGGTCGGGATGTGAACGATGATGCGGTGTTGGCAGTGCCGGCACTGGAATTGCAGGCGCCGACCGGGCGCGACCCGTTGCTCGGGCAGCGTGTAGGAACTACCGCATTGTTCGCACTGGACGCGCATGGCTCCCCGGACCGCGGGTTGGGTGCGGCCGGACCTGCGTAGGGTGGGACGGCAAGCACGGTGCGGTCAAGTGCGCCGGCCAAATTGGGTGACGCCGCAAGTGTGTGCAAGCCGCGCCCGCCCCAATCGGCAGTGGGGCCGCTGAAGAAACCAGTCGATCATCGCTAGCGCGGAGCAAAGCGGCGAGTCGACTTGCCAAGGCGAGCGCTTGCGGCCCCGTTGGCAGGGGACGACTGTAGAAAACGGCTTCGATTCTCTGCGGGCCCTAGTGGCGGTAGTGGCTGACGCCGGTCAGCACCATGGTCATGCCGCGGGCATCGGCGGCAGCCGCGATCTCGGCATCGCGCGGGCTGCCCCCCGGTTGGACCAGCGCCTTGACGCCGAAGCGCACCAGCGCGTCCAGCACTTCGGGGCCGGTCAGTTGACCGTCCGACGCGGCGGCGATCGGCCGATAGCCCTTTCGGCACTTGCCGCCAGCGATGACCACCGCGTCTTGCCGCGACACCTGACCGGCGCCGATGCCGACCGACCCGTTCTCGTCGGCGATGACCACGGCGTTGGACTTGGCGTGCTTGCACAGGCGCCAGGCGATATCGAGCGCGCGCCACTCGGCCGGACCCGGCTGGTTGCGCGTGGCGACCAGTGCAGCCTCGATGTTGAGCGGCACCGTGTCCGGTTGCTGCACCAGCACGCCCAGGTGGGTGACATGCACGACGCGCTTGATCGGATCGGGGCCAAGGGCTCCAAGCGCAATTGGCCGCAGCCACGGCTTGGTCGCCAGCAATTCCCAGGCTTCTTCTTCGAACTCGGGAGCCGCGACAATCGACACCGGTCGCTCACCCAGCGCCCGCGCTGCCGCCAGATCAAAGATGCGGTTGACCGCCAGCACCGCACCCGACACTGCGATCGGATCGGCGTCCATGGCGCGCAGCAGCGCTCCCGCAACCGACGTCATCAGCGACGCCGCGCCGGTCGGGTTGCCGTGTTTGACCAGCACCGCGCCCGGAAAATCGGGCGGCAGATCGCAGGCCGCGGCCCACGCAAGATCCGCATCGAGCAACGCCGCATACGGCAGTTGCTGCACCTGGTCGGCGATCACATCGGGTGTGTAGACCAGGTAGTTGCGCTGGTCGCGGTGAATCCACGCGGATTGTTGGGGGTTTTCGCCACACTCCAGCGGCTGCGCCACCCCGAGGTCGATGGCGACTTGCTCTTCCTCGCCGAAGCGCGGTCGCTGGTGCGTTGGGAACGCAACCGAGGCGGCAGGTCCTTGTCTGGCAGCGGGCGCCGACTCGCCCCCAAGCCAGGCTGCGATCTCACCGTCGATGCGGGCCAGATAGCGAAATGCCTTGGTTGCCAGGTGTTTGCGCCGATCGATGTCGAGGCGGCCGGCAAACAACTCGTCCAGCGTGGCCGCATAGTCGTCGGGATCGACCAACGTCAGCACGTCCGGGTAGTTGCCGGCGGCAGCCCGGATGAGGGCGGCCCCCGCGATGTCGGCGTGGTAGAGCATGTCGTCTGGCGCTACGCCCGCGGCACCCAGCGCGTCGACCATCGCGTCCAACGGCCACAGGTTGACCACCACGATGTCGATCGGCGCCACGTTGAAGCTCTGCAGCGTCGCCATGTGATCTGGATGACCGCGCCGCGCGACGATGCCGCCGTGCACCGCCGGATGCAGCGTCTGTACCCGACCGTCGAGGATGTCTGGCACGCCGGTCAACTGTTCGGCGGGCACAAAGGCGACGCCGGCCTCCAAGAACGACTGGACGACGGCGCCACTGGCCACCACCGTGTAGCCTGCCTCGATCAGCCGATGGGCCAACTCGACCGCGCCGCTGGTATCAGCGAGCGCGAAAAGCGCAAGACGCAGT
>CAXRHS010001155.1:0-2030 GCA_964230235.1 Myxococcota bacterium | reverse complement strand
GTAGACGCTATGCACCGGCCGCCAACAGCGACGGCTCCTGCGCAACGGCAACTTGCCGGTACGCCAAACGCCAGGGGGCCTTGCCCCGAACCCCGCGGCCTGCGCGGCCGGCGCCAAAGGCATGCCAGCCTCTGGCCTGCGCGGGGGGCCGTTCGGGGCGAGTCGCGAAAGCTGGACCGCTTTGCTGGGAGGCAGCGGCTGGACCAGGCTTGGACCGGCGCGGGCGTAGGGCCCGGCCGCGCCGCAACGGTTCATCACCAAGGAGACAGCCGTCACCGGCCAAGTGCGCCGACCTGCGGTCGGACAGACCGCCACCACCGCTGATTCTATAGACTCTGACTGAAGTTCAAGATCAACCTTGCACCGTCGCCGCGAGTCGGCTGCAATGCAGACGCGAGCTTGGCGACCCACCCAGCAAGCACATGATTTCCAGGGTCCAGCATGATGCTGGACTTAGGGCCCGTAAAAAATCTACTCGATTTTCTACGTTGGCCCAATGCTTGCTTGGTGGGTCGCAAGCTCGCGACTTTGCAAGTCGACTCGCCGCTCCGCTCCGCGCACGTGTCGATTGACTTGTTCTTTTACAGGCCCTTGGTGCCGTCGTAGGCGACGATGGTGCCGTGGCTGCCGCCGGCCATGACGTTCTTGCCGCCGGTGCCGTGGACGCTGCTCAAGGCGCCCATCGCGGGCACGGCACCAGTGTTGATGACCGCGCTAAAGCTCTGGGTGTACGCGGCGGTGTCGACGTAGGCCACGCCGTTGTAGCCGGTGGCGCTGCCGCAAGCGGTGGTGGTGTTGCCATCCCAGAAGGCCACGCCGGTGCGGTTGGCGTTGCTGGCGGTGTAGTGGCCGGTCATGAACACTTCAGTCCCCGACGCCGCGTAGATGCCGCGCAAGTTGACGTTGATCTGCGCGCAGTTGGCCTTGGAGGACGACACCGTCATGCGGGCCACGTTGGACCAGGCCGTGCCGTTCCAGGTGGTGCGGCCAAACTGGTTCGGGGTGCCGCCGCCGGCAAAGTTGCCACCCATGACGTAGGTCTCGCTGTTGCTGCTGCCCAAGAACATGTCCATGCCGCGCATCGCGCGGTCGAAGCCGCCCAGGTTGGGGATGCCAGTCGCAGTCCAGAAGCCGGTGACCGGGTTGAGGATCAGCGCGCGGACCTGGCTGTCGTCGGTGCGGCCGCCCACGCTCAGGCGGTTGCGCTGCGCAAACAGGATCGAGTTGTTGTTGTTGACGGCGGCGTTGAACTGCAAGCCAAGTTGCGGAGCCTCGACCACGTTGGCGACGATGCCGTTGGCTTGCAGGTTGTTGCTGCTATCGGCGCCCGAACTGTACACCTTGCCGCCGGTACCGGCGTAGCGGTCGATGGACGTCAACATGCCATTGGTGACCGAGCCGCCACCGACCTGGGCCGAGACTTTCTCCAGGCCCGTGCACAAGCTGCCCGCGCAGAACGGGTAGCTGACGGTGGCATTGGTGCACGCGGTGCCCCAGGCCTTGTTGGCCTTGCTGCAGCCGGCGGTGGCGTCGCAGGCGTCGACCGTGCACTCCAGCCCGTCGTCGCAGTTGACGGTCGCGGGCTTGCTGCACTGACCGGCCTGGCAGGTCGCGGTCGGCTGGAACACCAGCGTGCTGCAGGTCGAGTCCGCGCACTTGGTGTTGTTGGCGACGGCGGTGTTGACGCAGCCCTTGGCCTTGTCGCAGGTGTCGGTGGTGGTGCAGGCGTCTTTGTCGTCGCACGGCACAGTATTGTCGCTGTACGTGCAGCCCAGCGCCTTGTCGCAGGCATCAGTCGTGCACGGGTTGCCGTCGTCGCAGTTGGGGGCGGCGCCGCCCAGGCAATTGCCGTTCAGGCACTTGTCGCTGGTGGTGCAGGCGTTCAGGTCGTCGCAGTTGAGCGTGTTGTTGGTGTTGGTGCAGCCCTTGATGGGGTCGCACGCGTCGCTGGTGCACACCTTGTTGTCGTCGCAGTTGGGGGCGGGGCCGCCCTTGCACGCGCCGGCGTTGCACTTATCGGCGGTCGTGCA
>CAXRHS010001154.1:0-2489 GCA_964230235.1 Myxococcota bacterium | reverse complement strand
TCGCGGGCCTCGTGGCGCTGGTCGGGGCCTTCGCCATCCCCGCGGCGGAACCGTCCACGGTTCCCTGGGCCCTCGTGGCGCTGGTGCTCATGGGCATCGGCAACGGCGCACTGTGGGTGCACCTCAACCTCTGGTACAAGGCCATCGGCCTGGGTGAACAGACCATTGGCTCCTTGTTATCGGTCGCTGCTGTCGGCGCAACAGCCACAGCCGTTCCCGCGGCGGTTTGGGTAGACCGGGTCGCACCGGGCAAAGTCCTCGCGATCTCGGCGGCCGGCTTTTCGCTGAGCCTCGCGGCACCCATATTGTGGCCCAACCTCAACTTTCTGTTCGCGGTAGCACTCGTTTCGGGGGCCCTGTTCACGGTCCATTGGGTCGCAGCTGCTCCGTTCTTCATGCGCACAGCGGCCCCAGAGGACCGCGCGGACCTGTTTGGGCTCGCCCACGCGATCGAGACGGTGGCGACCCTGGTCGCGGCTGTGGCCGTGGGTGCCGTCGCCAAGGCGGGCCACGATTGGCTGGGTAGCGAGCGGCGCGGTCTTGAACTTGGCCTGGTCGCTGCGGCAGTGGTCGCGGCGCTGTCCACGCCGGTCTTCGCTGCGATCCGCTGCCCGCCCGCGCCAGGCGAGCCAAAGACCTGGCGCGATCAACTGGCGGCGCGCGACTGGCGGTTGCTGGGCAAGCTGGTGTTTCCGGCCGCGCTCATCGGCATCGGCGCCGGGTTCATCATTCCGTTCATGAACCTGTACTTCCGCAACCGCTTCGGGCAAGACCCGCAGCAAATCGGCGCTCTTTTCGCGGTGGGCCAGGTCTTTACGACCATTGGCTTCCTGCTTGGGCCCGCGATGGCGCGCCGGATGGGCCCGGTGGCCGCCATCGTGACCACCGAACTGGCGTCCATTCCGTTCTTTCTGACGTTGGCGTTTGCGCCCGGCTTGCCGCTGGCGGTCGTCGCCTTTTGGCTCCGCGGCGCGCTCATGCAGATGAACCAGCCGATTTCGAGCGCCTTTGCGATGGAGCAGGTGCCCGATGACCAGCAGGCGGTGACCAACAGCGTCCGCCACCTGGTGTGGAACCTGGCTTGGATGGTCTCGACCCAGGTCGGCGGCTGGTGGATCGAGCGTTCGGGCTTCACGCCGCCGATTCTCGCGGCCGTCGTGCTCTACCTGTGTGCGTCGACGAGCTTTGCCTGGTTCTTTGCTGGCAAGGCGAGGGCACCGCAAGTCGCCGCTGCGTAGGAAGGCTACAGGGCGCGGACGCAGCGAAACCCGATGAATTCCACGCGGTTGCCTGGGCCCATCGCGCTGCGCGCACCAAAGGTGGCCTCAAAGTCGTTGTAGCGCCACGAACCGCCGCGGTAGACGCGGTTCTCGCCGCCCTTGGGACCGAGCGGGTCGACCTGCGCTGTCGTCGGGTACGCGGCGTACCAGTCCCACACCCACTCGGCGACGTTGCCGAGCATGTCATACAACCCCCACGCATTGGGGCGTTTGCGCTGCACCGAATGGATGCGCAAGCTCGAATTCTCGTCGTACCAACTGACGTCAGCCGCTTCGCCGTGCCGCAGGCCCATATGACCAGCCCGCGCCGCGTATTCCCACTCTGCCTCCGTCGGCAAGCGAAAGCCCTTGCAGCCGGGGCCGCCGTTCCAGACCACGGCCTCTCCGTTTAGCGTATAGCAGCGCGCCAGTCCGTGCTTCTCGCTCAGGCGATTGCAGTAGTCCACGGCCTGCAGCCACGACACGTGCGCCGCCGGACAGTCGTCGATGCCCTGGCAAGTCGCGTCCAACTCGGGATTCGCCCCAACCAGTGCGCGGTATTGCCGCGCGGTAGTCTCGGTCGCCTGGATCTCAAACGGCCGGACAAGGGTGACTTCGTGGACTGCCGCTTCGTTGGGCGTCCCGTCGCCCTTGTCTGGCACCCCCATGGCAAAACGACCGGCTGGCGCGAGCACGAAGCCAGGTGTCCGCTTGCCGGCGCTTGCAAGTGCAGATTCCGCCGCCTGTTGCGCGATCACCGCTTCCAGCCGCGAAGGACTGGCCGCGGTCGCGGTATCAGCGGCGGGCAAGGCGACCGCGGCAACTGCAGCATCCGCCGCAGCTACGGGGGGCTTCGCCGGCTTGGTGCATGCCAATGGCGTGCCGAAAACGCCAACGGCGATTGCAAGCGCGACCGATCCAAACGATGTGCGCAAGGCAGGTAGGCGCTAGTGCGCGACCGCAAACGTCATCGCCGACGCGACGCGCTGGGCGAACTTCGCGGGGTTCTTGATCGGCGCACCTTCCGCCACCAGCGCGGACTCGTAGAGCGTCTCGGCAAAGTCGCGCAGGCGGTCGTCGCTGCTGTCTTTGGCGGCAAGTTCGCGCAACGCCTGAATCAGCGGGTGATCGGGATTCAACTCCAGGATGCGCTTCTGGGTCGGCATCGCCTGACCCATGGCCATCATCATCCGCTCCATCTGCGGCGACATCCCTTCGCTATCCGACACC
>CAXRHS010001153.1:0-2042 GCA_964230235.1 Myxococcota bacterium | reverse complement strand
AGGCGTGCAAGCGCTGCCTGCACCAGCGCATCCGGACCGCACACGGCCGTCCATGCCAGCTTGCACTGCGGCAACAGGCAGGTCTTCGACAGGCCGCGCAACGCAAAGGTCAGGCACACGCGCGGGCCGTAGACCGACGTTACCGCCGTCGGTTCCAGGGGCCCGAACACGCCAGCCGATTCGGCAAAGACCTCGTCCACGATCAGCGCCTGACCGCGATCGGCGCACAACTGCTCCATGGCGCGCAACTCGGCGTCGGCGAGCAACGCGCCGGTCGGATTGCCTGGTGCGACGACGACCACAGCCTTGGTTCCTTGCGCCGCGCGGGCAAGGCTGTCGAGGTCCACATGCCAGCGGCCCGCCGCAAAATGCAGGGCATAGGCCCGCGTCTGCACCGACTCGAGCCGAGACAGCCAGTCCACCAAGGGGTAGCACGGCGTCGGCACCGCGATGGTGTCGCCAGGATCGCACAGCGCTTTGAAAATCCATGAATAGGCTTCGCTGGTGGAGGCCGAGAGCAATACCTGCGCGGGGTCGACGCTCGGCCCCATCCACGCGGCTGCCGCTTGCCGCGCCGACGCTTTGCCCAATGGATCCGGCGCATAGACTGCGGCAGTCGGTTGATCGAGCGCCTGTCGCACGCGCTCCCACGCCATCGCCAACCCACAAGCGGTCGGATTGCTGACCGTCAGGTCCAGGATCGGGGCGCCGCGGGCGCGTCGTTCGGCCGCCAGTTCATGCAGGCGATTTGGCCGCTCGGGCAGCTGGGTGCGGACGGCAAACATCAGGGCTCGCCGTCGGGCCACCAGCGGAAGTCGTCGGGCAGGGTGCGCACCTCGCCCTGCAAGAACGGCTCGCGGTAGCCCAGGTAGGCCTGCCACGCGTAGTCGATCTGCCGCAGGTTGCGGTCGCTGACTGCCCGCTTGAGCACGGCCGGACTGCCAACCACCATCGACCGCGCGGCAAACACCGCGTTGAGCGCGACCACCGAGCCCGCTGCAACGATGCTGTGGTCGCCAATCTCGCAATTGTCGAGGAGCGTCGCGTGCATGCCGATGAGGCAATCGTTGGCGACCCGGCAGCCGTGCAAGATGGCGTTGTGACCGACCGTAACGCGTTCGCCGATGACGGTCTGGCTCAGATCTTGGGTGGTGTGCACCACCGCGCCGTCTTGCAGGTTGGTGCAGGCGCCGATGCGGATGGCGCCGCAGTCGCCGCGCAGGACGGCGCCGGGCCAGACGCTGACTTGCGGACCCAACCACACGTCGCCAATGACGACAGCGGCCGGGTGGACCCAGGCCGACGGATGAATGCGGGGCGTGAACTGGCGGTAGGTTTGGATCACGATCAGCTCACATGATGGGGCGGTGGGCGGATTGCAGGCGCCGCGGCGCGGCGGGCCGGCGAATCGACCGACCTCACGCGCGCACCGCCAACAGTGCGCGCGCCCGCCCAGCGGGAAAGTCGCACTGTGGGGGCTGATGTTCAAGCGCCGACCAGCGGATCGAGGCCGCCCGCGCACCCGCCTCGACCATTTGCTGCAGTTGCGCAGCATCGACACGGCTGTCGTTGATGCATGCCAGCAGGTACCCGCCGGGATCGAGTACCGCGGCAGCCATCTCGACCAGACTTGGATAGTCGTTGGCGGCAACCCAGCGCCGGCTCTTCACTTTCGCATGGCTCGGCGGGTCGAGGACGACCAGATCGAAGCGGTCGCCGCGCCGCGCCAGTTTGGGCAGCCACTGCACGACGTCTCCGCGGATGAGGTCATGGCGCTCGCGGTCGGTAAAGCCATTGCGGTCCAAGTTCAAGCGCGCGATCTCACGGGCCGGCGCCGCCGCGTCGATGCCAACCGTGCGGCGCGCACCGCCAGCGGCGGCCGCAACGGCGAAGGCATTGGTGTAGCTGAAGGTGTTGAGCACCCGGCGGTCGCTCGCCCACTTTCGTACCCGCGCGCGGTTGTCGCGCTGGTCGAGGTACAGCCCGGTCGCCAGACCCTGGTCGAAAAACACGCGATACCACAGGCCGTTTTCGCAGACTTC
>CAXRHS010001152.1:0-2372 GCA_964230235.1 Myxococcota bacterium | reverse complement strand
GACGGCATGAAAAAGCTTCTGAAGAAGCTTCAGCCCGACCGCTTCGAAGACATCATTGCGGTACTTGCACTCTATCGGCCAGGGCCGCTCAATTCCGGCCTGGTCGATGAATTCATTTTGAGGAAAAAAGGCCAGCAGTCGATCGACTACTTTCATTCCGATCTCAAGGCCTGCCTCGAGCCCACCTACGGCGTCATCGTCTACCAGGAACAGGTCATGCAGGTCAGCCAGGTCCTGGCCGGCTTTACACTTGGCCAGGCGGACAACCTGCGGCGCGCGATGGGCAAGAAGGACGCTGCCGAGATGGCGCGCTGGGGCGAGGTGTTCAAGGCCGGCGCGGTCGAGCGCGGCGTCGAAGCCGACGTGGCCCAGGGCAGCTGCAACCTGATGGCCAAGTTTGCCGAGTACGGCTTCAACAAAAGCCACTCGGCGGCGTATGGACTCATCACCTATCAGACCGCCTACCTCAAGGCCAACTACCCGGTCGAGTTCTACGCGGCGCTGCTGACCGCCGATCACGCGGACACCGACAAGGTGGTCGCCTACATTCAGCAGGCCCGCAATGCCGGGCTGCAGGTGTTGCCCCCCGACGTCAACTTGTCGGCGCTGTCGTTTTCGGTGGTGGGCGGTCAGATTCGTTTCGGCCTTGGTGCCATCAAGGGGTTGGGCGAAGGCGCGATCGATCAACTGCTGACCGCGCGCCAAAAAGGGCCGTTCACCAGTCTTTTCGATCTGGTGGGCCGTGTCGACGCGCGCAAGGTCAACCGCAAAGCCTTGGAAGTGCTGATCAAATCCGGTGCCTGCGACGCGCTTGGCCAGGCGCGCGACGTGCTGTGGAGCAACGTCGGCCGCGCCATCCAGCGCGCCCAGGACGAACAGCGCGAGCGCGAGTCGGCACAAGTCTCGCTGTTTGGGGCGCTCGGCGGCGACAGCGGCGTCAAGCGGCCCGACACCTATGCCCCCGCCGACACGGTGTGGACCCAGCGCGAGATGCTGGCCAACGAGAAGGAAGTGCTGGGGTTTTATGTGTCGGGCCATCCGCTCGATCGCTTCGCCCGCGAGTTGCAGCGCATGGACGTGCGATCGCTGGCGACGCTCAAAGACCCGGATTTCCTCAAGAACGCGCCATCGCGCGGGCGGCCCGGTCAAGACGGCGCACCGCCGCCCAAGCGCACCTACGCGCACGCGGCCGTCATTGTGGTTCAGTACCGCGAGCGTCCCATCAACGATGGTCGGCGCATGGGCATTTGCGTGCTCGAAGACCGCTCTGGTCAGGCCGACGCGCTGTGCTTTGACGACGACGGCAAGTACACCAAGCTGCTGTCGAGCGACGCGCCGCTGTGGCTGCGCTTGCAGGTGGGCGAAGATCGCCGCGAAGAAGGCAAGATCGCCCTGCGCGTCGAAGAAGCCCACCTGCTGCAAGACAAGGTCGCCGAGAACGCCCCACGCCTGAACCTGCGCCTGCGCCACGACCAGTGCACGCCAAAACTGCTAAAGGAACTGCAAGACCTGCTGCTTGCGCATGCGGGGCCCGCCAAGGTCGGGGTTCGGGTCGCAGTCGCCGGTCTGGGCGAGGTCGAGGTTGAAGCCGGCGCGCGGTTCCGCGTCAAGACCGACGACGAACTGATTGGTGCGCTGGAGCGGTTGGTTGGGCGCACCACGGCGCGGCTGGGTTGATTAGGATTTGGCCGACCATCACGCGATCGCTAGGCAGACCAGTGGAGCGGCGAGTCGGGTTGGAAAGACGTGAGCTTGCGACCCACCCAGCAAGCCAACGGAACCAGTCCCACAATCACTTGTTCTGGGACAATTCCATTGGGGCGGTCTACAGCGAACTGGAGTAGATCCACCACCTGCTGCCGTCTTTTTGCAAGGTGATCGGCGCCGGAAAGTCGCGCGCCTTGCTGAAAAGAAACACTTTGACCTGCTTGCCATCGCCACTTTCCGGGTCGCGGCGGGTGACCCGGATGGTAAACGGGCTGGCGGACATCATGTACGACACCGCGCGCTGGCGGAACACTTTCCACTGGTAGTTGCGCAAGTGCGCGAGCGCAATGTCGGTATCGCGGTTGCTGACCACATTGAGCTGGGCATAACACTGAAACGCCGACGACTCTTCGACGATGTCGATGGCGCAGTGCAGCGCCTGCCGCACGATGCCATCAGGAGTGCCGGGCGGAAAATCGCTGACGTCGCCCACCTTGGTCGGCATACGGTCGGGCGGCGTCGCCGGCTCCGGTCGCGGCGTCGGCGTCGGCGCTGGCGACGGGTCGGGCTCGCTCGCAACTGGCGCGGGCCGCGGCGGGTCGGCCGGTTCGCTTGCTGGGGCCGCGGTCGGTGCAGATCGCGGGGTCTCGCGGGTTTGCGACCCG
>CAXRHS010001151.1:0-2029 GCA_964230235.1 Myxococcota bacterium | reverse complement strand
GTCGCCGCAGCCGGCCATCGCCGCCAGCAGGCCCATCGCCGCCGCGCACGCGAGAAATGTGCGCCAACAGGCGCAGGCGGGGGGCAAAGGAGCTTCGGTGCGCATCATGGATTCCTCGACCGAGCACGGGGCCGTCAGCAGCGGCGCAGCCTAACGAAGCGCTTGGCACGCTGGCAAGTTTTCCCGGCCGGCCAGGATGGCGATGTCACAGTGGCGCTACCAGAGATCGATCGAAGCGCTCGCTGCGACCGCGGAGCGGTGAGTCGCCTGCAAGGCGCGAACGCGCGACCCACTGAGCAGGCAAGGCAAACCCGGGGATTGTGCCGACCAAATCGGACTTTTGGATCGGCGCTGTCAGTGACCCCGGCGACAACTGCGAAAGAGGCTGGATGCGTCGGCGTTTCAAGCGCGAGCCCTGGTGCGGCGCCCAGCGCTGCCGCCCTGCCAAACGCCGATCAAACCAGTAGTTCGGCGAAGCCACCGCGCAAGCAGTGATCGCTCGCCATCGACGACCCGTAGGCACCGGCCGGGTACAAGGCCAGCAGCTGCCCCGGGCCGAGGTCGCCGAGCGGGACGTCGCGGCCCAGCACATCGGCCGCTTCGTTGATGTGGCCGGCGAGGTGCCAGGTCCGCGTCGGTGCCGCCGTAGGCTGCGCGACGTCAAGGACCGACAACGGGGCACCATAGTGGGCCGCGTAGACGTTGATACCGAGGCCGGCGTCGACGCCTGCCCACCATTGGCCCTTCTTCGCAAACGTGCTCGTCACTTGCACGACCAGCAGGCCGGCGTGGGCCATTACAAAAGTGCCGGGTTCGCACGCCAATGCCACATCGAGGTCCGCAAAGGCGTCAGCAATGGCGCCGCTCCAGCGCTCGGCCGACAGCGGATCGTCGTGGTGCCGCAAGCGGCCGCCCAAGCCGCCGCCGACGTTGATCACGCGCACGCCGCCGACGGCAAGCGCGAGATCGCGCAGGCGACCCAAGGCGTCGCGCACGGCAGGCTCGTCGTGGTGCTGAATGCCCCAGCCCAGGTGCAGGTGCAGCGTGTCCACCTGCAGGCCTAGCTCGCGCGCCAGCCGCGCGACGGCCACCACATCCTCGGGTGCCAGACCGAGCTTGCCGCCGCCGTAGTTCAGCTTGGTCGCGTCGCCGTAGCCCAGCCTGGTCTCCGGGTCGACGCGCAGCCCGATCGCCGTGCCAAGCGGGGCTACCGCGGCATAGCGGCGCACCACATCGGCGCTGTCGAGGTTGAGGTGCACGCCCTGGGCGACAAAGGTCCGCAAGTCGCGATCGGGCAACACCGAGGCTGTCACAGAGATTTCGGTCGGCGCGAAGCCGTGGTCCAGCGCCAGCGCCACTTCGCGCGGCGAACAGGCATCGATGCCCACCGCGCCGTGGGCGCGCATCCACCGCAAGACTGCAGGGCAGCGGTTGGCCTTGAGGGCGTAGTAGATGCGCGCCGGCTTGCCGGTGTGGTCCAGAGCGCCGCGCAAGGCGGCGATCTGCTCGGCGATGCGCGCCCGGTCGTACAGGTACAGCGGCGTGCCATGGTGGGCGACGAGATCCGCGACAGCGACGTCGCCGATGTGCAGGCCGCGCGGTCCGGCGTGCAGCGCTCCGCCCTGCCACCAGGGTTTGTCGCCGTCGGTCATGCCGCCCCCTTGGGCCGGCGTCGAACCAGGGCCACCGCCGCTGCGACGCCAACCAGCGCCAGCCATGGGCCGCCGCTGCCGCTCGCACCGCCGTGCGATGCGCAGCCGCCGCCCGAACTGGCTGCAGGTGCCGATCCGGTTGCTGCCGCCACATCGTCCGGCGCGCCAGCGCCGTTGCCACCGGTGTGGGTGCCGTCGGGATCGCCCAACCGCGGCGCCGCATCGGGGTCGCCAGCCTGGCTTGGATCGCCGTCGGCTGCGCGGGCGGCGCTGTCGGCACCGGTTGGCGCGGCGTCCGCCGACCCAGCCGTTTCGGCTTCGGCATCGGCGGCGGAACCGGCGTCCGCTGTGCCCGCCGTGTCCACCGACGCAGCGGC
>CAXRHS010001150.1:0-7150 GCA_964230235.1 Myxococcota bacterium | reverse complement strand
AAGGGCCTGTAAAAGAACAAGTCAATCGACACGTGCGCGGAGCGGAGCGGCGAGTCGACTTGCAAAGTCGCGAGCTTGCGACCCACCAAGCAAGCAGTGGGCCAACGTAGAAAATCGAGTAGATTTTTTACGGGCCCAAACGGCACCAACACCTTGTCCTTGACTCGCAAGTAGTCACCCCACAGCGGCCCGTCGAGCAGGCCAGCGGCGCTGGCCACCCACGTGCCGCTGTCGTCAGTGGTGGCGCTGCTGTCCTCGCCGGTGGTTTGGCAATGCCAGTACGCGCGCTGTTTCGGCGGAGCGCCTTCGACGGTAGCCGTCACACACCACGAAATCCACCATGGCGCGTACCGGTACGATCCACCGTCCTCGACTTTGGCCTCGTACCAGTAGACCCACAGTCGGCCCCGCTCAAACAAGGCAGCGTAGTGGCGGTCGGGATCGGGGCGAGGCCGGTTCGCCCGGGCGATAGCCGACCCCGCGAGCAACGACGCCACGGCGACGGCCAATCCAACCAATGCTCTGAACCGGCTTGCAGCCACGACCCGCTCCAGCGACCCGCTCGTCGGGTGCCGCAGATGGTGCGCCCGGTCGCCAGGACCGTCAACCGCTTTGGGGGCTGGCGCTTGTCACTTGCTCGCTCACGGCAGAGACCTCGCGCAGCGAAACCCGACATACACGGACTTCTTGACGGGATACTCATAGTTCCGAAGCGACACCCGCAGTTGATAGAAGTTGGGCATGGAGAATTCGCCGCCGCGCGTCACGCGGTACGGGCTGTTGGCGTCGCCGAGGGGGTTCTTGGTCGGCGAAGAAACGTAGTACTTCTCGTTGTACCCGTCCGCGCACCACTCGTCCACGTTGCCTGTCATATCATAGAGTCCAAAGCCGTTCTTGCTGCTGCCCGTGCCAACGGGTGCGGTCGTATTGGCGCCACAGCCGTCGGCGGGATCGCCAATTACCGCAGTGTTCGGCTGACCGGGTGTGCACGTTGGCTTGGCGTCGCCCCAAGGATAGATCTTGCCAGACAGGCCGCCGCGCGCCGCGCGCTCCCACTGGGCTTCCGTAGGAAGATTGCCATTGGGATGCGACCATTTGCAATAAGCTGAGGCTTCGTGCCAGGTGACCACGTTGATCGGATGCTGTTCGCGCCCTGGTTTGTCCCAATTGCATTTGCTAGTTTGGCAAATTTCGGGAGCTGTACACCCCCCGGCGTCGACGCACGCTTTGTACTTGGCCACCGACACTTCGACGACATCCATGAGAAACGCATCCAGCGAGACGGTGTGATTCGGCTTTTCGTTGTCGCCGCAAAAAAGATCGCCCGCCACGCAACCCATGGCAAAAGTCCCAGCAGGGATTTCGACCATGCCGCTTGGTATGGCCTTGCACACCCCGCCGTCGCAGATTTCGCCGTTGACGCTGCACGTTTTGGGCGTGCCCGCCTTGCAAGCGCCAGCGACACACGCGTCGTTGAGCGTACAGAGGTTGCCATCTTCACACGGCGCCGTATTGCTGGCTGCAACACAGCCCTTGGCCGGATCGCAACTATCGTTGGTGCAAGGGTTCTTGTCATCGCAGGTGATCGACGTCCCGGCTTTGCATGCGCCGGCTGCACACGAGTCGCCGGTCGTGCAGGCGCTGCCGTCGCTGCACGTCCCAGACCCGTTGGTGTATACACATTTGCCCGGGCCGTCGCAGGTGTCGTCGGTGCAGGCGTTGCCGTCGTCGCAGCCAGTGCAAGGCTGCCAGCGCGCCTGCAGCCACGCGACGATGGTCTCCTGCTCTTTGGTCGTCAGCACGTGGTCGTAGACCAGCAATTCGTGCACTTCGCCGGACCAGAAGGTTCCGCTGTTGGGCGCTGCCGTGCCGGAAGAACCGCCAATGCCTTGCGCGCCCAGGATGGGGAGTTCACCGCCCGCAAACGTCGTCGTCGCCACGTAGGCGGCATTGCTGACGGTCTTGGTGACGCCGTTGATGGTGGACGTCAAGCTGCCGGCACTGGCGCTCAGAACGTGGCTTTCGATATTGATGCCGTTGTTGCGCTTGAGGCCGGCCGCCAGGACGTGGCTGCCGGCGCTGTCGCGCACCCAGGCGCCGTCGGCGTCGGTGAGGCGGTAGAGCGAGTTGCCCACAGCGTCGTAGTTGCCGAGCAAAGTGGGCGCGGCCGTCACGGCCGACTGCCGGGTCACCGCCGCGAATACCGTGAACGACGGCACCTTCATGAAGTCTGGCAAGAACATCCACTGGCCGTTGCCGTTGAGCGCGACGCCAGGCTTGCTGATGACAGCGCCTTTGGCCTTCCAGACCGGCTGGGCGACACTGCTGCCCTGTTTGGCGTGGTTGCCCTGGCCGCTCTTGTCCGGCCACGTCGCCACCAAGCCGTTGGCATCCTTGACCATGCCTGTCGTGTCCATGGCATCGAGCCACAGCTGCATGCCGCTCACCTTTTCTGGCACCGCGAGACCGGCGAGCTTGGTAAAGACGCCCTTGAGCTGCGCGCAGCCGCTCTCCAGCGCCGCAAATTGGGCATCCGGCACGTTGTAATAGGTGTAGGTTTGCGTCGAAACTGGGCTCGGGCCAGAGATGACGCACTTGGCGCCGGCCCCCGCTGGGCAGGGCACGTCCGTGCCGGTCGCACACACGCCACCGGTAACAACATGGCTCGCAATGCACATGTAGAAGTCGGGGTTCGCCCCAGACGAACTGGAGCACGGCGTCTCCGAGCAGTCTTTGAGCGGGATCGCCACGCAACTGCCAGACTTGGGATCGCAGGCTTCGAAGGTGCACAGCTTGCCGTCGTCGGCGCAACTCTTGTTCTGGGTCCCCTTGCACGAACCGCCCGTGCAGGCCGACGCCGTGGTGCACGGATTGCCGTCGTCGCGCCCCGCGCCATCGCTCGCAGCGGGTGCGACGCAGGCACCAGTGCTGGGGTTGCAGGCGTCAACAGTGCATGGGTTCAGGTCGTCGCACTTGACCGTCGAGCCGCTGACGCAGCTGCCGCCTGCGCACGCGTCGTCCTTGGTGCAGGCGTTGCCATCGTTGCACGGTGCGGTGGTGTTGACCGCGATGCAGCCTTTGGCAGTGTCGCAACTATCGTCGGTGCACGGCTTTTTGTCGTCGCAGGTGAGCGGCGAGCCGCCTTTGCACACCCCCGCCACGCAGGCGTCACCGCCCGTGCAGGCATTGCCGTCGCTGCAGGGGACGGTGTTGTTGGTACTTTTGCAACCGCCGGCCCGAGGTCACAAACGTCAGTCGTACAACCGTTGCCGTCGTCGCAGCTCGACGGACAGGCATTCCACCGCTCGGTCAGGTACTTGAACACCGCAGCTTGTTCGTTGTCGCTGAGCACGTGGTCGTAGAACAGCACCTCATGCAAATCGCCATTCCAGTAGCTGTCGTTGTTGGGTACGGCGGAGCCCAAGCCCCCGGCGGTGCCTTGGGCGCCCAGAATCGGCAATTCGCCGGTGGCAAATACGGTGGTCGCTGAGTAGACGCCGGAGACACTCTTGGTAATGCCATTGAGGGTCGACTTGAGGTTGCCCGATGCAGCGCTGAGGACATGACTTTCGATGTTGAGTCCGTTGCCGCGTTTGAGGCCGGAGCTGAGCACGTGGGTGCCTGCATCGTCGCGGATCCAGGCACCGACGGCGTCGCTCAGGTTGAACAGCGCGTTGCCGTTGCTGTTGTAGTTGGCAAACAACACCGGACCGCCGGTTAGCGGCGTGCGCCGCACTGCCGCAATGAATATCGTAAACGACGGTGTGGTCATGAAGTCTGGCATCGACATCCACTTGCCGCTGCCCGACAGCACCACCGCTGGCTTGGCGACGTCGGCGCTCTGCTTCCAGGTCGGCTGCGCAACGCTGGAGGCCTGCACGGCATGATTGGCGTTGCCGCTTTTGTCGGGCCACTTGGCGAGCACGCCGTTGCCGTCCTTGGTCATGCCGCTGGTGTCCGAAGCGTCGAGCCAGAGCTTGAGGCCGCTAATTGTCTGCGGCAGCGCCGGCAGCTTGGTGAACTGGCCCTTCAGATCGGTGGTGCAGGCGGCAGCGAGCGCCGCAAACGCCGAGTCGGCGACGTTGTAGTGGTATTTGACGTAGCCCTCGATCGTGCCCGCTGACGGGCCGGGGGCGACTTCGCACTTGGCCATGGGATTGGCCGCGCAGGCGTTGCCGATTTCGCCCTTGCAGACGAGGTTGGTCTTGTAGCCCAGCGTGCAGTCATACGCGCCAAGTGCGCTCTTGCCGACGGCGCAGCTGACCGGCGTTTCGGAGCAGTTGGCGAGCTTGGTCACCTCGCACGCGCCCGTCTGCGCGTTGCACACCGGCACACCGCAAATGGAGCCGTCGCTCGCGCAGACTTTGTCTTGCGTGCCTTTGCAGACGCCGCCGCTACACGTCGACGCCGTGGTGCACGGTAGCCCGTCGTCGCAAGGCGCTGTGTTGTTGGTGTACATGCAGCCCTTCTGGGCGTCGCAGCTGTCGTCGGTGCACGGCTTGCTGTCGTCGCAGGCGACCTTGGCGCCGCCGCATTTGCCGCCCTGGCAGGCATCGTTCTGCGTGCAGAGCGAGCCGTCGTTGCAACTGCTGATGTTGTCAGTGGTCTTGCAGCCGCTCGCCACCAGGCAGGTGTCGTCGGTGCACGGGTTGTTGTCGTCACAGGCAACGGCTGCGCCAGTACACGACCCGGCCGCGCAGCTGTCTTTGGCGGTGCAGGCGTTGCTGTCATCGCAGCTTGCGGTGTTGGCGGTCGCTGTGCAGCCTTTGGTGGCGTCGCAGCTGTCGTCGGTGCACGGGTTCTTGTCGTCGCACACAACCGTGCTGCCCGCGCAGGCGCCGTCGGCGCAGCTGTCCTTGTCGGTGCATGCGCTGTTGTCGTTGCAAGTGGCCGTGTTGTTGACGGCGATGCAGCCTTTGGCCGGGTCGCAGCTGTCGACGGTGCACGGGTTCTTGTCGTCGCACACGACCTTGCTGCCCGCGCAGGCGCCGTTGGCGCAGCTGTCCTTGTCGGTGCAGGCGCTGTTGTCGTTGCAAGCGGCCGTGTTGTTGGCGGTGACGCAGCCTTTGGCCGGGTCGCAACTGTCGTCGGTGCACGGGTTGTTGTCGTCGCACACGACCTTGCTGCCGGCGCAGGTGCCGTTGGCGCAGCTGTCCTTGTCGGTGCAGGCGCTGTTGTCGTCGCAATTGCCTGCGGCGGCGGTGTGCTGGCACGCGGGTTTCGCACCGGCCGCCGCTGCACAGGCGTCGACGGTGCAGACGTTGCTGTCGTCGCAGGTCTTGTTGTCGGTCTGGCCGTCGCAGTCGTTATCGGCGCCGTCGCAGACCTCCGTGTCTGGCGAGGTCTTGACGCACGGCGCAGTGCAAACCTTGCCTGTCGCGGGCGCGGCGGCGGCCTTGCACACATTGACGCCACACTCGCTGTCGGTCGTGCACGCGCAACCAAGCTTGCCGGGACAGCCGTCGGTGTCCCCGGAATCGCCGCTGTCGCTGCCGCTATCGGTACTTTCCCCATCTGCACTGACGTCGCTAGCCGTGACGTCGCCGTCAGCTGGGCCGCCATCGACAGCCACATCGGGTGTCGCTGTGCCGTCGGCAACGGCGTCGATGGCGGTGCCGGTCTCGGCGGCCGAGTCGGCCTCGATGTCGGGGGCTGAGTCGGCCTCGATGTCGGCGGCTGAGCCGGTGTCGCTGGCGGTGTCGGTGTCGGTGGCCGAGCCGGTGTCGCTGGCGGTGTCGGTGTCGCTGGCGGTGTCGGTGTCGGTGCCGGTGTCGCTGGCGGTGTCGGTGTCGGTGTCGGTGCCGGTGTCGGTGGCCGAGCCGGTGTCGCTGGCTGAGCCAGTTGCGGTGTCAATGGTGTCAGCGACATCGGCGCCAGCGGTGCCGTCGCCGCTGCCTACTGCGGTGTCGCTACCCCCCTGTGCGTCGGCGCTCGCCACTGGCGGATCGCCACAGGCGACAGCCATCAGCGCCGTCATTGCGACGATGGCGAGCCTCAAGGCCACGGACGGGGAACGAAAGCGCTTCATGGTCGGCTCCAAAAAAGACCAAACTTGGCGTGCGCCGGCAAGCCAGGCATGTGAACACAACCGCGCAAGGTCTCGCGTTCGCAGTCTATCGGGGGAAAAGACGCGTTATCGAATTGGCGCGATGGTAGCGCGCGATTCGCAGATGTGCACGCCGCGACGGTTGCGGGGAACCCCGAGCAGAACGTGCCGAACGGATGCAGGGCGGAAGCTGTCCTTGCCAGTGCAGCCACGCTTTGTCAATGGCGAAGCGCCCGCCGCGTGCAGGCGTGCAGGGGTTGGCCATTGCCCACCGAGACCAGGTCTGCCAGACTTCTTGAAGTCCAGGGGGACTTCAGTCTGTCGTCCTCATTTGGAGGCCAGACCGAGCTTCGCCCCCGCAAGCCAAGGACCGCGAGCCCATGCTTTGGCCCAACGCACGCGCAGTTGCACTGTCGGACGCTTGCGATCGCGGGTCCCGGGCGCGCGTGCTGCTGTGGTCGCTCTGCGCGTTGGCCGCTTGCGTCAACCCGTTGACCGCGGTTCCGGCGCCAAGCACCAGCGGAGGTGCCCGGGCGTCGGACGCAGCATTGTTTGAAGATGGGGCGACCGGCCGCACCTTTGAAACTCCAGGCATTTTGCAGTGGCAGGGCGAACCGGTTGCGCCAGCCGGTGCCCAGGTCAGCATGACCGCTGCGACCAACGCCGATGGCGGCGACCTTGAGGTGTCGCTTTGGCTGCACCACATGGAGGGCTTGCTCGGCGTGGCTGGTCAGTTGCAATACGACCCCAACTGCCTGCAATTCAAGCTTGGTGTCGGCGACGAATTGGCTGCGGCGACCGACAAGAACTTCAGCACCACCAAATCGCTGGTCAAGCCGGTGCCCGCCGGCCGCGTGCTACTGGGGGCGGCGCGGTTCGTCAAGCCGCAGGTGGCCCCGGTCGATGCGTTCGGCCCGGACACCATTGAGAAGCGCCGCTGGATGAAACTGCGCTTCCAAGTCGTGCAAGATTGCGACACCACGCTTGGTTTTGACGCATCGACCACGCTGGTCCGCCGCGTGGACGGCGCACGCATCCACACGGTCTGGCACGGCGCAAAGCTGCAATTGCGACCCGGCGCTGCCCGAGGTGTGCCGTGAACCG
>CAXRHS010001149.1:0-4244 GCA_964230235.1 Myxococcota bacterium | reverse complement strand
AGCTACCCGCCGCTTTTGCGTACCAGGCGTCGTCGTGGCCGGGGTCGAGCCGCTGCAACTCGGCAAATCGTCGGTGGCCGTTCTTCCACTGTTGCCAGAACTCCAGCATTTCCAAGTCGTTATCGGTTGATGGTGCCGGCGGTATCGCGCAGTGGCAGGACCTGTCGGGCAAGGGCAACCACCTCGGCCCGCACGGTCCGGCAGCCAAGCTTGCGCCAGGCTTGATCGGCAAGGGCAAGTTTCCGGCAGTCGACTTTGCGCTCGGCGCTGGGCTCAAGACGGGCGCAATTGCGCTCAAGCAAGAGGTGACGGTGGTCGCGGTCCTCCGCTACGCCGCGCCCGCTCCAGGGGGCGCGATTGCCCACCATGGCAATGCGGACACCGACTGGTCGCTGGAGAACAACGCCAGCAAATCGGCCAATGTCGTGCATTTTCAGTCGCAAAACGACAATGCCGGTGCCGAAGCGACGTTGCAGTTCGGCGAGTCCTATATCCTGGCCGGCCGCATCGCCGGCAACACCCGCACGCTCACCGTCATCGGCGGGGGCAAAGTGCAGCAGTCCAAAGGTACGGGGGTGACTGTTGCCGCGGGTCCGCAGGCGCTGTGCGTCGGTCGTTCGCTCGGTGGCCTGGGCTTCAACGGCGCGGTTGCCGAATTGGCGTACTACGACCACGCGCTCAGCGATGCCGAACTCAATCAGGTCATCGGCAGCCTGGCCACGACCTGGACAATCTGCTTGCCTGCCTCGCTGTGCCCCGGCGGCTCTTGCCCGGCCAACCAGTGTGAGCCAGCCTGCGGCGACGGCGTCAAGAGCGCGACAGAGGGTTGTGACGACTCCAACCAAGTCGACGGCGACGGCTGCGACGTCAACTGCACGCCGACGGCCTGCGGCAATGGTGTCGTGACCAATGGTGAGCAATGTGACGACGGCAATGCGACCAGCGGCGATGGCTGCGACGCCAACTGCACCCCAACTGCCTGCGGCAACGGCGTCAAGTCTGCGGGCGAGGCCTGCGATGACAACAATGGCTTTGCCGGCGACGGCTGCGATGCCCAGTGCCATCTGGAAGTTTGCGGCGACGGCATTTGGAATGTCGGCGAAGACTGCGACGACAAGAACACGCAGGGCGGCGATGGCTGCTCCGCAGCGTGCAAAGTCGAGCCGAAGTACACCTGTACCAACTCGGCCAACGTGAACACGGGGTCGAACGGATCGGGCGGGCAAGCAAAAGTCGGCGACAACGACCTCGTATGGACATGGTCGGCTTCGCCGAACGGTCCGCAAGTCGCCGCCAAGGTCGCCGGCCTGTGCTTTGCGGCGTGGGCACCCCAGCCTGCGGTCGCGCAGTGGATCAACCGCCACGGTTGTGCAGTCGAATCGCCGGGCGAGGCAGATACCTATTACACCGCAAAGTTCACCGTAACGTCCGCCGCGGCGGCTGCCCATCTGGTGCTCGACGGCACGGTCTGGGCCGACAACGCAATCGCCAACATCCTGGTCAACGGTGTGGCAACCAATGTCAAAGGCACAGGCTTTGATGGCGCTGGCGTGTCCTTTGGCGGCTGGTCCAGTTCGCTCTACAAGGCCGGCGTCAACACCATCACCGTTGTGGTTCACAATGCCGCCGCAACGGGTGGCGTCAATCCCGACGGGCTGCTCGTCGTTGTGCCCAAAGCCTTTGGGGGCGGCTCGGTTTGCGAGCCGAGCTGCGGCAACAAGAAGCTGGACCCCGGCGAGTCGTGCGACGACGGCAACAAGGCCAGCGGCGACGGCTGCGAGTCCGACTGCACGCTGACCGCGTGTGGCGACAAGGTTGTCGCCGCAAGCGAGGCTTGCGACGACGGCAACAAGACGAACGGCGACGGTTGCGATGCCAACTGCACCGTCAGCAAGTGTGGCAATGGCATTGTGGCGCAAGGCGAAGCGTGCGATGACGGCAACGGTGTCGACGGCGACGGCTGTGACCACTTGTGCAAGGTCGAGGTGTGCGGCGACGGCGTCTGGCAGGGTGGCGAGGGTTGTGACGACAAGAACGCCATCAACGGCGACGGTTGCTCGTCCGAGTGCCAAATCGAGGCCGGCTACAGTTGCATCAACTCAGCCAACGTGAACACCGGGTCCAATGGCAGCGGCGGTCAGGCCCCCATCGGCGCCGAAGATCTCATCTGGTCCTGGTCGGAGAGTTTGAGCGGACCTGCGACCCCTGCGGTCGTCGCCGACAACTGCGCCGTCGGGTTGTGGATCGATCCGCCAGCCAACGCTCGCTGGGTCAATCGATACGGGTGCGGCCAAACGACGCCGCAGAACACCGACACGTTCTACTCGGCCAAGTTCACCATTCCGACCGCGGCCGCTGCCGCCAGCACCGTGCTTGCCGGTACGGTATGGGCCGACAACGAAATCAAGGATGTGTACGTCAACGGCACCGCGACCGGTCAGAAAGGAACCGGCTTTAGTGGCGCTGGCGTGTCGTTCGGTACCTGGCCGAGCAGCCTGTACAAGGCCGGCGTCAATACGATTACCGTCGTCGTGTTCAATGCGGCCGGCTCCGCTGGCAATCCGGACGGACTGCTGGTTTCAGTCCCCAATGCGTTTGCGGGTGGTTCGGTCTGTGCGCCGCCCGCTGGCAGTTGCGCCACGGTACAAGGCTGCTGGCAAGCTGCGTGTGGCGGCCAAGCGGCGACGTCTAGTTGTGCTGCGGCGTGCAAGGTCGGCGGCAAACCGGCGTCCCAGCAGACCTGGGCGGCGACCTCCGCGTGCCTGGATGCTGCCTGCCCGGCAACCAAGTGCGCCGTTTGCGATGCTGCCTGCGCGGGATACGTCGCCGCCAAGTGTCAGAACTGTACCGCCGCGGCCGCTGGAGCCGGTTGCAAGCCCCAAGCGGAAACCTGTGCCCTCGACGCCTGTGGCGATGGCAAGGTCGGCGCCGCCGAGCAATGCGACGACAAGAATACCATCGACGGCGACGGCTGCGACCGGTTCTGTAAGAAGGAAGTCTGCGGCGACGGCGTTTGGAACTCTGGCGAAGAATGCGACGACGCCAACATCGCCGCGGGTGATGGCTGTTCGACCGCGTGCAAGATAGAGGCAGGCTACGTGTGCGCCAACGCGCCGAACCTCAACACCGGTTCGGACAACAAGGGCGGTCAGGCCGCGGTTGATGCGTGGGACCTGCTTTGGTCGTGGTCTGCAACGCCCACTGGCCCACAGACTGCGGTCAAGGTCGCAGACAACTGCGCCGTCGGCCTGTGGACGCCGCCTCCAGCCAACGCCCGCTGGGTGAACCGGTATGGGTGTTCATCGAGCACGCCAGGTGACACGGACACGTACTATCGCGCCACGTTTTCGATTGCGACCGCTGCCGCTGCCGGCAGCACCGTCGTTGCCGGGACGGTGTGGGCGGACAACGCCATCAAGGATGTGCTGGTCAACGGGGTCAAGACCGGCGTGACGGGTACGGGATTCGCCGGCCCTGGATTTTCCTTTGGCGATTGGCCTAGTTCGCTGTACAAAGCTGGAATCAACACCATCACGGTGGTCGTCCACAACGCCGCTGGCGGCACCTCCGTCAACCCGGACGGTCTGTTGGTCTCGGTGCCCAATGCGTTCGGCAAGGGATCGGTTTGCACAAAGAAGCTGTAGGGCGCGTCGCCAACAGCGTGGCCCACTCGGACTGTGTCGAGGTGTGCGATACGACCTTTGGTCCCAGGATCAGGATTCCCGCGGTGCCGAGATCTGCCCCCGGCGACGAAATGGTTCGCCGTTGCCACAGCCCAACCACAAGGTGTCCGACGCCGCCCATATCAGTGGCCTTTGTGGTCGCAAGGCCTCCCGCAAGGACAATCATGCCCATAAGCATGCCGCCTCCAGTCCCTTTTGAGCTGCGCAGGCTCGCCATGCGGCGTAGCTTGGTCGTGTGGTTTTTCTGTCTGATTGCTGGCTTTGCGGTCGACGAAGCGCACGCCGATACTGCGGCAGAACCGAGCCCAGCGCCTGCGGCAGAGCCTGCAGCAGGCGCCGAAGCACCGACGCCCACGGCTGCTGCCGATGCTGGCGACGCCGCCGCAGCGCCCGCAGAAGTCAAATGGACCACCTCGGTCGGCGCGGGGGCCATACTCAACTCCGGCAATTCCAACGTCGCGGCGTTTTCAAGCAATCTTGCAGTTACGCGCGAGGGCCCCATCAACAAAATCGCCGTCGAGGCGCAAGGCGCCTATGCGCGCACGCAGAACCTGGTGGCGG
>CAXRHS010001148.1:0-7341 GCA_964230235.1 Myxococcota bacterium | reverse complement strand
AGCACCCGGTCCACCATCGGCATGACGTCCATGCGGCGGTCGCGCAGCGGCTGGACTTCGACCTTGGTGTGGGCGATGCGCCAGTACAGGTCCTCGCGAAACAGCCCGGTCTGCATCTGCCGCTCGATGTTGCGGTGGGTCGCGGTAATGAGGCGAACATCGACCGGATGCGGCCGCGGGTCGCCCAACCGATGGACCTCGCCGACCTCGACCACCCGCAGCAGCTTGGCCTGCAGGCCGACGTCGAGCTCGCCGATCTCGTCCAGCAGCAGCGTGCCGCCCGCCGCCGCGTCGAAGGCGCCGAGCGCGTCCTTGTCCGCACCGGAAAAAGCACCCCTGCGGTGGCCAAAGAGCTGCGATTCCGCCAGGTTCTGGTTGAGCGACGCCGAGTTGACTGCGAGAAACGGGCCTTTGCGTCCAGAAGCACGGTGGATGGCTTCGGCCAGCACTTCTTTGCCTGCGCCCGACTCGCCGGTGATGTGCACCGGCCGATCGGACTGCGACAAGATACGGATTTGATGGCGCAGTTCAGCCGCGTGCGCGCTGCGGCCCAAAAAGCCCAGATCGTCGTCCGGCGCCACGCCAGGTCCCATGATGAACACGGTCGCGCCGGCGCGAATCAAGTCGCCGGAGCGGACGATGCCACGCTGAATGCGCTCGCCGTTGATCCAGGTGCCGTTGCGGGTGTCGAGATCGATGAGTTCCCAAGGCCCTGTGCCAACCGCCGCATCGTTGACCGCCGAGAGGCGGAAGTGTTCGCGGCTCAGCCAACCATCGTCGACGGACCAGGTTGCCGTCTTGGAGCGACCCAGGGTTGCCGAGACGAACTGACCCGCCTCCAGGCCGGCGTACTGCCGCGTCGGATCTGGTGTGCAGACCACCCACAGCCGCGACTGCGGCACGACCGTGGTCAGCGCCCGTGGCACGGGTGGGGGCAGCAGGGTGTCGGTGTCGCGCAAGATGGTCATGAAACCTTGGTCGGGTGCGGTCCGGCGCGCAGGTAGGCGGTTGCGCGGCAAGCTGTGCCCGCGTGAAAGCGGGCACGATTGGTGAGAATCGGCGATTTTCTTTGTGCAACGGTGCGAACTTTACATTTCTTCACTTACCCGCCCGCTCGTTCACATCTTGCGCGGAATGGTGGCCGACCGCAATCCCATGCGCCGTAAGGGCCCGTAAAAAACCTACTCGATTTTCTACGTTGGCCCACTGCTTGCTTGGTGGGTCGCAAGCTCGCGACTTTGCAAGTCGACTCGCCGCTCCGCTCCGCGCACGTGTCGATTGACTTGTTCTTTTACAGGCCCTAATGCCGCACCTCATCCCATGTGCGTCACATGAGACATTCACGCCGAAAGGGGTGCTTTTCGGCGGCGCTCGGCAGTCATGGTTGTCCATCTTGCTGTTATCGTTTCTGTTTCAGTCATGGCCCGCGCACCGTCCAGATTGGCATGGATCTTGCTTCGGCAAATCCGGGGGGCACCGCGGCAGTCGAGGCCGCGGCAAGCAAGCTGTGCCGAAACAATGCGGAGAGTCCATGAACGCAGCGGTCAAAATTCCGTGGTCCGATCGCCCAGAAGCCAGCAATCCAGGCGACCGGCCTACGCTGCCTGAACGCGTCGCTGCACGCGACCAGTCGCGAAGGGGTGGCCCACCTGCACTGGCAGGCGCATTGCCGCCGGCGACGGCCAACGAGTGCTACGCCTTGACGACAGCGGGACAGCGTCTGACCTTTGCCGATGCGCGGGCGCTGGTCGACCATGTCCGCCGCAACCGTGACATCGCCGCGGTGTGCCTCGACGGCTGCGCCTGGCGTACTTTTGCATCGTTCTGGTCGTTTGTGCGCATGGGCGTGCCGCCCCATGAAGCGTTTGAGCGTGCCGACCTGACCGGGCTGGGCAGCCGCAACCCGGTGGTTGCGCAGAATTGTAAAAATCAGTAAATCCGCGACCTGCGACCCGTCACAGTCCGCTAAGTGCGATACTGGGCGCGCGTCCTTTTGCGTGTCGTTGGGGCGTGGCACATGTGCGAATGGCGAGGTTGTGTGTGGCGCGTGGCCGTCTGGATGACGTTTGCCGCGGCGGTGGCTGCGTGCGGCGATGAGGTCAGCGTCTCGGGGATTACCGACCCCGACACGCAGGCTGTGGGCGAAGTCGGCAACGTCGGCCTGGGTGACGGCGGTGCAGATAGCGATGGCGTTGGTGTAGTTGCGGTAGACATCGCGATCGCGCTCGACAGCGAACTGCTTTGCGATGGCGGACCGTGCCTTGGTTTTGATGTAGCGCCGGCCGAAGAAACTGTGCAAGAAACTGCAGCGGGCGAGGTTGCCCCTGCCGACGCCGCCGACAGCGCCGACCAGGGCGCCGCAGTCGACGCCGACGGCAGCGGCACGGACCTCGCCGATGGCGCAGACGGCAGTGCAGTCGATGCGGCCAGCGACGCTACCATCGACGGCGGCGCACCCAAGCTGCCTTGCGCAAGCGACGTCGACTGTCAGGTCCTGGATGGGGCGGCCGATGCGTGCGTGGTCGCCAAGTGCCAGGGTGGCTTCTGCACCTTGAATGAGCTCCAGGAAGGCTCGCCCTGCGACGATGGCAAGCCATGCACGCCAAAGACCAACTGCGTGGCTGGCGCATGTGCGGGCGCTGCGCTGAATTGCGATGACGCAAACCCCTGCACGGCAGACCTGTGCACGCCCGACGGCTGCGCCTATGAAAACAGCACTTTGCCGTGCACGGACGACTCGGCCTGCACCGTGGGGGACGCCTGCAAGCTCGGTGCCTGCGCGGCCGGTCCGGGCCTCGACTGCAACGACGCCAATCCGTGCACCACGGACATCTGCGATTCGGTCAAAGGCTGCTTGTACACCATGCTCGCGGCCGCAGGGTGCAGCGACGACAACGCGTGCACGATCGGCGACTTGTGCGAGAACAAGGCCTGCGTGCCGGGCAAGCCCAAGGTATGCAGCGACAGCAACCCCTGCACGGACGACGCATGTGACAGTGCCAGCGGCAAGTGCGCATACACGCCGAATGCGGCGCCGTGCAGCGATGGCAGCGCGTGCACCGGCAGCGATGTGTGCGCGGGCGGCACCTGCGCCGGCGCGGCGCTGGACTGCAACGACAAGAACCCCTGCACGACGGACAGCTGCGCCTCGGACAGCGGTTGCCAGCACGTGGCCAACACCATTGCCTGTGACGACAACAACGCCTGCACGGAAAACGACCTGTGCGGCAAGACCGGCCAGTGCCAGGGCAAGCCGATGGTGTTTTCGATCGCGTGCGACGACGGCAATCCCTGCACCAACGAAGGCTGCCATCCGACGCTGGGCTGCTTGCACACGAACAACCTTCAGGTGTGCGACGACGGCAACCCGTGCACCGCCGGCGATGCCTGCAACAACGGCAAGTGCACATCGGGCGCAAGCACGTGCAAGTGCACGACCGACAACGACTGCGCCAGCCAGCAGGACGGGAACCTGTGCAACGGCACGCTGTACTGCGACAAGTCGACGGCGCTTTGGTCTTGCAAGGTCAATCCTGCTTCGGTGGTCAGCTGCGATGGCGGAGCCGACGGCGAGTGCGCCAAAAACCAATGCGACCCGAAGTCGGGCAAATGCGCCGTCGTCGCACTCAACGAGGGCAAGTCGTGCAACGCCGACGGCACGGTGTGCACCAGTGGCGACCAATGCTTGCAAGGCCAGTGCTATCCGGGTGCAAAGCTGCCGTGCAACGACGGCAACGCCTGCACGGTCGACACCTGCGATGCCAAGGACGGCTGCAAGTTCGCGGCCAGCACCCTGCCCTGCAGCGACGGCAACGGCTGCTCACAAGGGGACGCTTGCAAGGGTGGCGCGTGCGTGCCTGGCCCGATATTGGGCTGCGACGACGGCAACCCCTGCACGACCGATGCCTGCGACCAACTGGCTGGTTCGTGCAAGTACCAGAATTCGCAAGCGCTGTGTGACGACGGCAATGCGTGCAGCGGCGGCGACGCCTGCGCTGGCGGCGTTTGCGCCGGCAAAGCCATCAACTGCGACGACCTCAACGCGTGCACGACCGACAGCTGCAATCCCAAACAGGGCTGCCTGCTCCAGCTCAATGCCGTGCCGTGTGACGATCTGAACGCCTGCACCAGCGGCGATGTGTGCACGGGCGGCGCGTGCAAGGGCGTCGACCTGGACGGCGCAACGGTCTGTGATGACGAAAACCCCTGCACCAAAGACGTTTGTTCGATTACCAACGGTTGCGAGTACGAGATGCTGGCGACGCCTTGCGACGATGGCAACCCGTGCACGGTCGGCGACATCTGCAAGTTTGCGCAGTGCACCTCCGGAACCAACACCTGCGCCTGCACCAGCGACGCCGACTGCGACGCCCAGGAAGATGGCAACCTGTGCAATGGCACGCTTTTCTGCAACAAGACGGCAGCGCCGTTCAAGTGCACGGTCAACTTCAAGACGGTTGTGAACTGCGACGCCGGCGTCAACACGGCGTGCCTGCAGAACCAGTGCGACACCAAGACCGCCAAGTGCGCGCTGGTTGCCGTCAACGAGGCCAAACCGTGCGACGCCGACGGCAGCGTGTGCAGCACCAACGACGCATGCAAGGGCGGCGCGTGCGCACCGGGTTCGGCCTTGCCCTGCAACGACGCCAACCCGTGCACCAGTGACAGCTGTGATGCCAAGGCCGGCTGCTTGTTCGCGGCCAACACGGGTGCCTGTGTCGACGGCAACCCGTGCACGGTCGGCGACGCATGCAAGGCCGGCGCGTGCGTGTCCGGGGCGGCCACGGTCTGCAACGACTCCAACGCTTGCACCACGGACAGCTGCAATGCCGGTTCGGGCGCCTGCGTATTCGCGGCCAATGCCAATCCATGCGACGACGGCAACGCGTGCAGTCAGGCCGACAGCTGCAAGGCAGGTGTCTGTTCGGGCGGCGCCGTGAGCTGCGACGACAAGAACCCGTGCACGACCGACGCTTGCGCGCCCAAGACCGGCTGCAGCAACACAGCCAACGCCAACCCCTGCGACGACGGCAACCAATGTACAACGGGCGACCTGTGCGCCGGCGGATCGTGTGCCGGCAAGCAGGTCGACCCCAAGGTCGTGTGCGACGACGGCAACCCGTGCAGCAACGACGGCTGTTCGCCGCAGACCGGCTGCGCCCACGCCAACAACACCGCCAGCTGTGACGACGGCAACACCTGCACCACCGGCGACGTGTGCAGCGGTGGCAAATGCGCAAGCGGCACCAATACCTGCGGATGCGCGCAGAACAGCGACTGCGCGACTCAGGAAGACGGCAACCTCTGCAATGGCACGCTGTTTTGCGACAAGACGTCGGCGCCGTACAAGTGCGTGGTCAATCCCAAGACTGTGGTTACCTGCGATCCGGCGGCGGACAGCACCTGCAGCAAGAACAGCTGCGACACCAAATCGGGCAAGTGCGGCTATGTGGCCCAAAACGAGAACAAGCTGTGCGACGCCGACGCCAGCGTGTGCACCGCCAACGACATCTGCCTGGCTGGCACCTGCAAGGCCGGCACCACCCAATTGTGCAACGACAACAACCCGTGCACGGACGACAGTTGCAATCCGGCCAGCGGTTGCGTGTTCAAGAACAACGCGGTGCCTTGCACCGACGGCAACAGCTGCACCGTTGGCGACGTATGCAGCAATGCCGCCTGCGTGCCGGGTCCCGGCCTGCAATGCGCCGACAACAACCCGTGCACCAGCGACGGCTGCGACAAGGCCAGCGCCAAGTGCGCCTACGTCAACGTGACCTTGCCATGTGACGACGGCAACGCCTGCAGCGGCAGCGACACCTGCGCCGACGGCAAATGCGCCGGTTTAGCGCTGAACTGCAACGACAACAACCCGTGCACCAACGACGTCTGCGACCCCAAGGCGGGCTGCCAGAATGCGGCCAACAGCCTGGCGTGCAGCGACAACAACGCGTGCACAGCGGGCGATGTGTGCACGGCCGGAACGTGCAAGGGAACGGCCGTCAATGTCGCGGTGCTCTGCGACGACGGCAACCCGTGCACCAGCGACCTGTGCGCGCCACAGGTCGGCTGCAGCCACAGCAACAACCTGGTCGGGTGCGACGACGGCAACCCGTGCACGGTCGGCGACACCTGCGGCGGCGGGACCTGCAAGGCTGGGACCAACAACTGCGGCTGCGCCCAGGACAGCGACTGTGCCGCGCAAGAAGACGGCAACCTGTGCAACGGCACGCTGTTTTGTGACAAGACGGCGCCGCCGTTCAAGTGCGCCGTCAACGCCAAGACCGTGGTCAATTGCGACGCCAGCGGCGACACCTTCTGCACCAAGAACGTGTGCACCGCCAACACCGGTAAGTGCGGCTACGCGACGCAAAACGACGGCCAGGGTTGCGATGCCGATGGCAGCGTCTGTACGAGCGGCGACGCTTGTGCCGCCGGGATCTGCAAGGCCGGCGCGGCCCAGAACTGCGACGACGGCAACCCCTGCACGGCCGACAGCTGCGACGCCAAGAACGGCTGCAGCAACCAGAACACCACCAACCCGTGCAGCGACGGCAACGCCTGCACCATCGGCGATACCTGCGCCAGCGGCGCCTGCCAGCCTGGTCCCGCCCAGGTCTGCAACGACGGCAACCCCTGCACCACCGACAGCTGCGGCAGCAACGGCCAGTGCAGCTTTGGCCCCAACGGCAACCCGTGCAACGACGGCAATGCCTGCAGCGTCAGCGACAAGTGCGCGGGCGGCGTGTGCGCGGGCTCCGGCGTCAACTGCGACGACGGCAACCCCTGCACAAGCGACAGCTGCAGCCCGTCGGCTGGATGCCAGAACGCGGCCAACACCTTGCCGTGCAACGACGGCAACGCGTGCACCACCAGCGACGTGTGCGGCAAGGGCGTTTGCGCCGGCTCCAGCATCAACCCGGCCGTGCTGTGCACGGACAACAACGCCTGCACCACCGACAGCTGCGACCCCAAGGCTGGCTGCGTGAGCGCCAACAACACGGCTGCCTGCGACGACGGCAACAGCTGCACGGCCGGCGATGTGTGCGCCGCCGGCAAATGCCAGAGCGGCACCAACACCTGTGGCTGCGCGCAAGACAGCGATTGCGCCGGGCAGGAAGACGGCAACCTGTGCAACGGCACGCTGTTCTGCGACAAGTCGGCGCTGCCGTACAAGTGCATCGTCAACCCCAAGACCGTGGTGAGCTGTGACCCTGCGGCCGACAGCACCTGCGCCAAAAACGCGTGCGCGCCCAGCACCGGCAAGTGCGGCTACGTCGCCCAGAACGACAACAAGCCCTGCGACGCCGACGCCAGCGTGTGCACCCAGAACGATGTCTG
>CAXRHS010001147.1:0-2428 GCA_964230235.1 Myxococcota bacterium | reverse complement strand
GTAGCGCGCCTTCAATACCTCGTTCTCGTCGCGACGGTTGCGCTGTCTTGCGCTGCCACCCAGACCTTCGCAGCCCCACGCTTGCTGCACCAACCGCCCGCCGACGCACGCGCCGACAAGCCGCTGGAACTGGACTTTGCGGTGACCGAAACCACCGACATCGCCAGCGCCACGCTTTTCTGGAAGCCACTGCAAGCCGGCAACTGGCGCAAGGCGCCGATCGAACTCAGCAGCACGGGCGTCTGGCGCGCCAGTATTCCCGGCGAAGCCATGGACGATCCCGGCGTGGCCTACTACGTGGTCGCGCACACGCGAGACGGCGGCGAACTGGCGCAGTTCGCCAGTGCGACCGACCCGCACCCCGTCTATGTGCGCGGCACGGCGCAACAGACCAACGAAGCCGTGGCGTTGCGCGAACGCGGCGGCCAGCGCAGCGACCTGCGCGTCAGCGGCGAATACGTCGACTACCGTGTGCTTGGCGTTGAGGCCGGTTCGCCGGACTTCGGCCCGCGCTACCGCGATTTTCAGCTCGCCTACCGCTATTGGGTGCTCAAGGGTGTCGAGTATATCGAGGCTGGCATTGGCACGCTGCGCGGCCAGGCCTCCACCTTCCAGCCGGGTATCGAGACCGGCGTCGGCACCGGCTTTGACCGCGGCTGGGCCGAGATCGGCTTCTCGCCGTCCCGGTTTGTGGGGCTCGGCGCACGGTTGACGCTTGGCGGCGACGAAGAAACGTTTCGGATTGGCCTCGCGGGCTTGCTCCGGCTGGGCATGGCGCAGCGCTCACGTCTGCAACTCGAAGCAGGCGCAATTACCGGCGTGGGCTACAAAGTCATCACCGGGTTTCACGTGCACACGATCCCCAAGGTGCCGCTGTCCTTGGAGATCATCTTGACCACCGAGCCCAACGAGACCCGCGAGACCGCCGAGCGCGGGCGTTTCAAGCTGGGCTATGAGCTGACGCCGGGTGCGACCGCCAGCGCGGTGGTGAGCTATCAAGCGCTGCGCGGCGCGGAGCACGGCTTTGGCGGCGGGGCCGAGGTGGCGTTTCGATTCTAGGCCAAGGCGAATTGCCCGCGGTTGGGGCCGCCGCAGGCTGGCAACCTTCCATCTCCGACGAACCGGCCTAAGGGCCCGTGTAAAAACAAGTCGACCGACAGATGCGCGGAGCGGAGCGGCGAGTCGACTTGCAAAGTCGCGAGCTTGCGACGCACTTGGTCAGCAACGGGCCAACTTGAAAAATCGAATCGATTTTTCACGGGCCCTAAATCCCGGCACCCGGGGACACGACACTTGGCGCACCAAAAAGACCGCGATCCGCAAGCGCAAGCACGACGCGCCGCACCGCCCCATCGACGCCGCTCTCATCCAAGTTGACCTGCACGCCACCTGGACCTGCATCCACGCCCACGCCGACGTCGATGATGTCACCGCCTGACGCCGCCCCTGACCCTTCGGGCAAGTCGAGCACGGCCACCAGCCCAAAGGCCACCAGTCGCTCGAGCAACCACGCGACTGCTTCCGATCCTTGACCGGGCAACTGCCCCAGTGCCTCGCCGTCGACGAGCACCGCCGACACCCCGCGCTGGAAAAGCCGGGCTTCCAGCGTGCGCGCGACCGCTGTCTGCAGTTGGGCTTCACCGGCGCGTACGACCACGACAGCGGCGCGGTGGCCGAGTTGGGTCGCGCGGGCCGCGCGGTCGATGCGCGGCAATTCCTCGCCCGTCTCCAAGTCCGCCGGTTGCGCGCGGCTGACCATGCCGGCGGCGACGGTCGCGTTGCTCAACGGGTCGATGAGCACAAAGCACCCGGTATGGCGAAACTCGGCATAGGGATCGAGGTACAGCGCTTGCGCCGCGGCGATACGCACCTTGCCGATCTCGTTGAGTAGCAATCCAGGCGCCGAATTGTGCTCCAGCGTGTTGACGTCGACGCGGGCGTGGATTTGCGCGACTTTGGCGCGCACCGTGCGGGTGGTGTGCTTGATGAGGTAGGGCCGACCCGGGTCGAGCGGCGCGGTGTCCATCCACACCAGGTCGGCGTCAAAGACCTTGCGAGACCAGGGCTCTTGACCCGGGTGAACCAGCATGTCGCCGCGCGAGACATCGATTTCGTCGGCAAGCAGCACCGTGACCGATTGTGGCGCGAAAGCCACCTCGAGGTCGCCGTGCAGCGTATGGATCCGCTTGACCGTCGACTCGGTGCCGGCCGGCAGGCATTTGACGCGGTCGCCGACCTGAACGCCGCCGGCAGCGACCTGCCCGGCAAACCCGCGAAAGTCCAGGTTGGGGCGGATGACGTACTGCACCGAAAAGCGCAGCGCGGACAAGTTGGCGCTGCCCTGCACATCCACCGATTCCAGGTGGTCGAGCAGCGTCGGACCGCGATACCACGGCGTGTTGGACGAGCTTTCGACCACGTTGTCGCC
>CAXRHS010001146.1:0-8420 GCA_964230235.1 Myxococcota bacterium | reverse complement strand
CCGGGCCCAGTCGCTGACCACACAGATCAGCACCGAGCGCGTGCACACCTTCACCGTCGGCTTTCTGCCCCACGCGGTGGTGTGGATGGTGGTGTTTGCGCTGTGCATGAAGCAGCCGGACCTCGGCACAGGCATCGTGCTGGCGGTCCTGTTGTTTTCGATGACCTACGTGGCGGGTCTCAACGTCGCGTATTTGCTGTTTCTGGGCCTGGCGGGCGCGGCTGGCCTGGGCGTGTTCATTCTGCACAGCCCGATGCGGTTCAAGCGGTTCCTGGCGTTCCTGGATCCGCTGCTGTATCGCGACACCACCGGCTTTCAACTGTTCAACGGCAAACTCGCGGTGGCGACCGGCGGCCTGTTTGGCAATGGGCTTGGGCTATCGCGGCAAAAGCTCGGCTTTGTGCCCGAGTGCCACACCGACTTCATCCTGAGCATCATTGCCGAAGAACTGGGCCTCATCGGAGTGGCGCTGGTCGCGCTGTTGTTCATCGTGTTCATTTTGCGCGGCTTGCGGATTGCGCTACACGCCCGCGACGAGTTCGGTCGGCTGCTGGCGGCCGGCATCACCGTGCTCTTTGGCACCCAGGCGGCGGTCAACTTTGGGGTGGTGATGGGAACGCTGCCCACCAAGGGGCTGACGCTGCCATTTGTGTCCCACGGCGGCAGTTCGCTGGTCATCATGGGACTGGCAGCGGGCGTTTTGCTCAACATCGGGCGCGGCGGCAATCCAGACTTGGACGACGGCGAGCCCTCGCGCCTGTGGGCCTGGCTGCGGCGCGACAAGCCGGAGCGGCCTGCCAATCAGCGCAGCAGCGTTCAGCGGCACGTGCAGCCAGCGCAAGCGGAGGAACCGTGATCCGCAGGCGCGCAACCCCCAAAGTCGCCCTGGCGGGCGGCGGCACGGGCGGCCACGTGGTGCCGGCCCTGGCATTGGCCGACGCCTTTGTCGCCACCGGTACCGAGGTGTTTTTCATTGGCACCGAGCACGGCTACGAAGCGACGATGGTGCCGAAACGCGGGTACCGCATCGAGCTTGTTCCGGGTTCGCGGCTGGTTGGCGGGGGCCTCGCCACCAAACTGCGCGGCCTGCTCAACCTCGTCAAGGGCGTACTGGCCGCTCGCCGGTTGCTGGCGCGCGAGACCCCGGACCTTGTGTTGGGTGTCGGCGGTTACGCTTCCGGTGCAGCCCTTTTGGCTGCCCGAACCCTTGGCATCGCCACCGGCGTGCACGAATCCAACGCCGTTCCTGGCTTGACCAACAAGGTGCTCGGCCGCGTGGTCGGCCGCGTCTACCTGGGCTTTGCGGCCGCGCTCGCCGCGTTTCCGGCCCGCAAGTCGCGCCTGTCAGGCAACCCGGTGCGCGCCGAGATTGCAGCGGTAGGGGTCAAACGGATGCCGCGCGAGCGGGCCCAGGCCCACATCCTGGTGGTCGGCGGGTCGCAAGGGTCGCAGTTCTTGAATGAAAAAGTGCCTCCGCTGGTGCAGGCGCTGGCCGCGGCCGGCGTTGCCGTGGCCGTGCGCCACCAGGTCGGCAAGCTCAACCCGGCGCCGGTGCAGGCCGCCTACACGCTGGGCGAGGTGCAGGCGACCGTCGAAGGGTTCATCGACAACATGGCGGCGGCGTATGCGTGGGCGGACCTTGCGATTACGCGCAGCGGCTCTGGCACGGTGGCGGAACTGGCAGCCGCGGCCCTGCCCGCGCTGTTGGTGCCGTTTCCGCACGCTGCGGGCGACCATCAGGCGGCCAATGCGGCGGCTTTTTGCGCAGATGGGGCCGGCCACTGGGTACGCCAGCAAGCCTGGGACCAGGGCAAGGTCCTGGCGTGGGTGCAGCGGCTCGTCTCGGACAGTGATGCGTGGCAGGTCGCCAGCGATGCGGCACGCAAGGTCGCCTTGCCCCACGCCGCGAACGCGGTGGTCGCCGATTGCGGCCAGTGGCTCGGCATCGCCCAGTGGCGAGAGGTGGCGCCATGAGTTGGTTTCGGCGCGGCAGCAGTACAACCATCCGCCGCAACGTGCGCGTTCGCCCGCGGCCGGCGGAGCAACGCCCGAGCTACGGCGAGCGCATCAAGGCGTGGTGGCGCGACCACGACCGCGACCCCGAGCCTGTGCCGGTCCTCGCCGAAGACGAGGAACTGGAATTGGAGGCGAGCGAGGCACCGACGCCGGCCTGGGTGGCGTGGCTGACCTGGGGCACGGCGGCGTTCTGCGTGTGCATCGTCGCGCTGGCGGTGCTGAACCTGCACGAGTTCCAGACCCGCGTCGAGACGGGTGTCGCCAGCAAATTCGAGGTATTCGGCAACAAGCGCGTCACCGACCAGCAGGTCAACTTCGTGTCGGGCGTGCACTGGGGCGATCCGCTGACCAACATCGACCGCGACACGGTGGCGCGCAACGTCGAAAAGCTGCCGTGGGTGCGCCATGCCGAGGTCGAGGCACAGTTGCCGAACCGGGTGGTCTTCACCGTGCAAGAGTACGAGCCGTATGCCCTTTTGCTCGGCGACGATCGCTTGATGATTGTCGATGCCAACGGCCACGTGTTCAAAGAAGCGACGCTCGGCGAAGCCGGCGACCTGCCGGTGATTACGGGCTTTTCCGCACAACTGCACCGCGAGGCCCACGTCCGTTCGCTGGCGGAAGCGCAAAGTCCGGAGCAGCGGCGCCTGCAGACCGTGCTGCGGCTCATCCAGGCGCACGGCGCATCGCCCGTCGCGGATCGCTTTCCGTTGAGCGAGTTGCACTTTGACGCGGTGCTCGGCACCACGCTGGTGTCGGCGCGCGACGGCGCAGAGGTGCGGCTGGGCAAGGCGCTCGCAGGTGACCCGGAGCGGGCGTTTGGGCTGATGGCCCGGGTGCTGGACCGGGCCCAAGCCGAAGGCCAGTGGCTGCGCTATGCCCTACTGGACGATGAACTGCGCCCGGAACGGGTGGTGGTTCGCACCGAAAAGGCATCGTCGACCGGCGGTGCGGGCGGGGCGGCGATGGCAGCGCTGCCCAAGTCGGCCACGGCGACGGCAGACGCACGGGTCGAAGAACCCCAAGTGGAAGACTAGGCGACGCACCAGGGGTCGGTTGCGGCGCAAGGCAGGCTGTTTGTTCGAAGAGGAGGTCGGGATGGCGCGCAAGGGACAGGATCAAATCATCGTAGGGCTCGATGTCGGCACCCACAAGGTGGCGGCGGTGGTGGGCGAGGTGCGCCACGACGGCAGCCTGGAAATCATCGGCATCGGCACCGCCCTGTCCAAAGGCATCAAGAAGGGCGTGGTCGTCAACGTGGGCGAGACCATGGAGGCGATCAAGTGCGCGGTGCATGAGGCCGAGCGGATGGCGGGCATCACGGTCAACGCCGTGTACGTCACGGTTTCGGGCAATCACCTGCAGAGCTTCAACAACAAAGGTGTTGTTGCGGTGGCGACCCGCGAAGTCACCGAAGACGATGTCGAGCGCGTCCTCGACAACGCCAAAGCCGTGCAGATCCCTGCCGACCGCCAGATCCTGCACACGGTACCCCAAGAATTCGTGGTTGACGGCAATGACGGCATCCAAGAGCCCGTCGGCATCAGCGGCCAGCGCCTCAAGGTCAACGTCCACATCCTGACTGCGCTCAACGCCAGCGTGCAGAACGTGGTGCAGTGTGCAGAGCGGTGTGGCCTGACCGTGCTCAAGACGACCGCCGAGTTGCTGGCGAGCGCGCGGGCGGTGCTCGAGGCCGATGAGCGCGAACTTGGTGTCGTTCACGTCGACATCGGAGCGGGCACCTCGGACATCGCCATCTACCACAACGGCTACATCGTGCACTCTGCGGTGCTGCCGATGGGCGGCGACCACATCACCAGCGACATCGCCGTCGGCATGCGCACGCCAAAAAGCGAGGCGGAGCGCATCAAGCTGGCCCACGGCGCCGCACAGACTGCCATGGTGGGCGACGACGAGACCATCGAAGTGGCGTGCGTCGGTGCCCGCGAGTCGGTGCTGCGCAAGCGCCAGTTGCTGTGCGACATCATCGAACCGCGCTTGGAAGAGATTTTCCGCTACGTGGAACGCGAAATCGCGCACAGTCAGTTCCAGGATGCCATCGGCTCGGGCCTGGTGCTGACCGGCGGAACCGCCCTGCTGCCCGGCATTGCCGAGTTTGGCGAGGAGCTGCTCGGCTTGCCGGTGCGGATTGGCTTTCCGAAAAAGGTCAACGGATTGTACGCGCCGGTCCATTCGCCGATCTACGCGGCCGCGGTGGGCCTGGTCATGCAGGCGGCTGCGGAGGAAGCGGAGAGCCAGCGCAAGCTGGAGGCCCGCGCCATGCGCACGCGCGGCGGCGGCAATGGCTTGTTTGGGCGCCTGATTGGCTGGGTTCGCGACGCGGTCTGAGGACCCCACCTTCATTCAACTGCTGGACAACAAAGGAGACTACCATGTTCCAGAACATCGAATTCGAACCGCCGCGTCCGACTGGCGCGCGCATCAAGGTCATCGGCGTCGGCGGCTGCGGCGGCAACGCCGTGAACAACCTCATCGAAGCCGACCTGCCGCACATCTCGTTTGTGGCGGCCAACACCGACGCGCAGGCCCTGGGTGGAAACCTCGCGCCGTACAAGGTGCAACTGGGTGTCGTCTCGACCGAGGGCCTGGGCGCTGGCGGTGACCCGGCGGTCGGCCACAAAGCGGCCTTGGAAGACGAGGTCCAGCTGCGCGAGCACATGGCGGATGCCGACATGGTGTTCATCACCGCAGGCATGGGCGGCGGCACCGGCACCGGCGCGGCGCCCGTGGTCGCCACGGCCGCACGCGAGGCGGGTGCGCTGACGGTGGCGGTCGTCACCCGGCCCTTCAACTTTGAAGGCCGCCAGCGCGCGCGCCAGGCGGAGGAAGGGTTGCGCGAACTGGCGGCGGCCGTCGATACGCTCATCGTCATCCCCAACGACCGCATCTTCCAAATCGCCAACCCGCGGACGCCCATCAAGGAAGCGTTCCGGCTGGTCGACTCGGTGGTGGTCGAAGCGGTGCGCGGCATCAGCGACATGGTGACGGTCGAGGGCCTGGTCAACGTCGACTTCGCCGACGTCAAGTCGATCATGAAGGGCAAGGGCATGGCGTTGATGGGGACCGGCCGCGCCAGTGGCGACAATCGGGCGGCCGACGCGGCGCGCGCCGCGATTTCGTCGCCGCTGCTCGAAGACGCCGATATCTCGGGCGCCACCGGGATTCTGGTCACCATCACCGGCGGCAATGACCTGAGCCTGGCCGACATGAACGAGGCCATGAACATTATTCAGGACGCCGCGGCCACCGACACCAACACCATCTTTGGCGCGGTGATTGACCTGAGCATGGGCGACGAGATCAAGGTGACCGTCGTGGCGACTGGCTTTGACCGCGTCGCGGCGCAAACGGCCAAAGAGGTGACGCAGACGCGGCTGTACGCTCCGGCCCGCGCCAGCAGCAGCGCCATCGAGCGCCCGCCGGCGCCGGCTATTCCGCCGCCGCCACCCGGTCGCGCCCAGTTGGCACCGGTGCAGCAAGAGGTCCACGCCTACGCCATGGCGACCGCTGCGCCGCACGAGCGGGTGATGATGGCGCAGGCCGTGACCGCGCCGATTGGCGCAGTGCCCCATCCGGCGCAAATGCAGTCGGTGCTGCCGGCGATGCCATCGGCGCCGCTGCCATACCACGAACATGAAATCGACCAGCCGACCTACCTGCGCCGGCAGACGCCGAACTACGGCATTCCGTCGGCGGGTCCGGTGGTCGGCCGGCGCGAACCGGTGCAGCACAACCCGTTTGCCGCCGACCCGCAGTTGGAGTTTCCGGCGTTTCGGCGGCAGAAGTAGGCCTGGGACAAGGGTGGTCGGATGGCGCAAGGCAATGAACCCCGCACCGCCCGGCGGGTGGGTGTCGCCGTGGTGGTTCTCTTGACGGTGGTGGTGGCTGGCCTGCAGTTTGCCGGCGGCCGCGGCCAGACCGAGCGCTCGCTGGACCAGGCGTTTGCGGCATTGGCACAGGCGGATCTGGTGGGCGGCAAGCCGCGCCAACAGCATGTCGCGGACGCACACCACCTGTTCGCCAAAGCGGCCGCCATCGTGACGCTTGAACCTCAGGCGTTGGTCGGCGTCGCGGTGACCGAGAACCTGCAGCGCCACTGGGGTGACCCGATCACCCTGGCCAAAGACCCGACCCAGTGCAGCGACGACGAGCTGGTTGGTCACTTGCGCGGCCTGTTGGAGCGGGCGCGGGTGCGGCAGGCCGAGCAGTTTCTGGCGGTGCCGTTTGTGGTGCAGCGGCGCGGGGCGCTGGGGGCGCTGGTGCCGTTTACCGAGCGCTGGCGGGCGGCGCAGCGGGCTGCAGCGGGTGGCGGGCCGTAGGCGCAGCAGTCTGGCGCGAAGTCTCTCCTGATTTCAGGGCGGTGGTGGCTGGCGCGGCTTGATTGCGTGGCGCTTGCTGGCGGCTTTGCCCTTTGGAGCGCGCGGCGAATCGTCCTCGGCGGGTTGAACAAAAGGAAAGCCCGGCGGTGGAATCGGCGGTTCCGGCCCGTTCGGATCCTTGACGACCGGATAGCCTCTGGCGTTCCACACGAAAACGCCTTCATCCAATACAGCCGCGTTCTTGTGGCCGCGCCGTTTGAGTTCGTCGACAACTTCGCCCGAGACATGGTGCGGACATGCGCAGTAGGCGACCACCCAGGTGCCGTCGTTGGGGACCACTTCGAGCGCCTTCTTGTCGTAATACGGCGTGACGATGGCTCCAACGATGTGCAAAAGGGCATAGTCCGACGGCGCGCGCGCGTCGAGCAAAATGAGGCGGCGCTCGTCCACCAACGCCTGGGAGACTGCGTCCACCGAGACGAAGCGCCCCTCGCGCAGCTGCCACTTGGGCGGTCGGCCTTCGGGGTTCAACACCACCGGCGTGGTTGGCTTGGGTGTGGGCGGCAAGGGCGGTGGTGCGTCCGCCACGGAGCTGCTGTGGCCCGCCGCCAGCCCAGACGCCGTGGGTAGGCCAGGCAGATCCGCCACGGGTCGTACCGGCAGTGGGGGGGCGCTGTGCCGCAAATGGGTCAGGATTGCATCGACATGCGCCGGTTTCAGACGTCGGCGCCAGGCCGGCATGCGCGTCTCTGGGCGACCGTGGTCGACGGCGTAGCGGAGGTAGGCGTCGTCGGCCGAGGCGAGGAACTGCGGATTATACAAGTGAATCGCCTCGCCGCGCTGCCGCACGCTGCCGTGGCAGGTGGCGCAATGCGCGCGATAGAGCGATTCGCCCTCGACGGGATCGCCGACCGCTGACCGCCTCACAAGCGCTCGCGGCGCAGGCCCTTTGCTGCGCAGGTACAAAACCAGCGACTGGACCTGATCGGGGGGCAGCGGTCCGCCGATTGCCGCGCCATAGCCAGCCATGGCTGTGCCCGGACGACCCAGTGCGATCGATTCTGCCAAAAAAGCATCGGTCGCACTCTCCAAGAAGGTGGGGGACACCAGCGACGGCGCGTTGTCGGCAGCGTAGCCGCGCCTGTCGCGACCGTGGCACAGGGCACAGTAGGTTCCGTACAGCACTTCGCCGGCCTGGGCCGTTGGCGTTGGCGGTGGCGCCACCGGTGCGGGCTCTGCTGGCGGCGCACCAATTGGCTCGCCCTCATCGGGCACGGTCGGCGAATCCTCCGCTGGTAGCGGTGCAGCGACAACGACGTCTGTGCTAGTTGCGGGTACGGCAGCTACAGGCCGATTCTGCTTGCAGGCGCACACCAGCACCGAGCCTGCCAGCAGCGCAAAAGCCGCCGCTCGAACTGTCCACATGTGCGTTCCTCTTGAGTTGCCGGCGCGGCCCGCCGGGGTCCGCATCGGCGCCACCGGCGACGAAGTTCGGGTCGCGCGCGATCGGCGAAGCGCCGCCAGGTGCCTATTGGAGCTTGAATTCGATGCGCCGGTTTTTGGCGCGACCGGCGGCAGATGCGTTGTCGGCGATCGGGCGCTCAGAACCCACGCCCAGCGTGGTGATGCGACTCGCGTCGATGCCCTTGCTCACCAAGTAGGCCTTGACGGCCTCAGCGCGCGCCAGGCTGAGTTCGCGGTTGTGCTCAGGCAATCCGGTGTCGTCGGTGTGGCCTTCGACGACTACTTTGGTGTCCACCTGGTCCTTGAGTACTACGACAACTTGATCCAGCACCTTGTACGAGGACTTGGCGATGACCGCCTTGTTCTCGTCGAACTCGATGCCCTTGACCGTTCCTGCGACCTTTTTCAGTTGTTCTGGCACCTTGTCTGGACAGCCGTCCTCGTCCTGATAGCCGTTCTTGGTCTCCGCCTCTTGCGGGCACTTGTCCTTGGCATCGGCAATGCCGTCCTTGTCGGCGTCGGGTTCGCTGTCGGGGCAGCCGTCTTCGGCCGGAAAGCCGGGCTTGGTCTCCGGGTCCTTGGGGCACTGGTCCTTGGCAT
>CAXRHS010001145.1:0-2916 GCA_964230235.1 Myxococcota bacterium | reverse complement strand
CGATCGACTTGTTTTTGCACGGGTCCCAATGCGGCAATTGCGTCCTTTTGCGGTCGCCGCACTCCTTACCGGCAGCCTCAGTCTGGCCGCGTGCGCCGACACCCAGCCGCCGGCCGCCGAGGCCAGCAAGGCGTTGCCGCTGACCACGCCGGGGGCGCTGGTGCGCGTGACCATCAACGGGCAGGTCGGCGTGCTGCTCGACGAAATGCCGGCGGCGATGCGCGATCGCGTGGCGACCGACCTGATTGGCAAGCCCGCGGCGTTCTGGCAAGAGCGCGCCAAGGCCCAGGCCAACCTGGCGACCTACCGCCTGGTGTTCCGTCAGTACTTCTACGGCGTCGGCACCAAAAAGAAACAGCTGCCCCTGCCGCCCGAAGCGCAGCGTTTCGTGACGCTGCAGGGCAAGCCCAAGCGCGCCAGCATCGGCGGCCATGACTACGTGGTGGTTGGCTACGCGCTGCAAGGCACGCTGCTGACCGATCCCGATTCGCCGATGGCGTCTGAGGCCAAGCTCGGCAAGGTCGGCGGCATCTGGGACGAGCCGATGACCTATCCCATCGATCCGGAACTGCTTTTCCAGCGCACTGGCTACGCCTGCATGGACGAGGAGGATTTTCCGCCCAACAGCGTGGAATCGGAGGAGGTCGACAGCTTCTACGACCACGAATGTACCGTCGAGAAGGAGTTGAGTCCGCGCGGCTGCCACCAGACGCAGATGCCGACCAAGTCGTGCAAGCAGGCGCTGACCGACCACGTTGGCAGTTATGACACCGTGGTGCGGTTCACCCGGCTGGCGTGGGACAAGAACCTCGCCGATCAAGTGCGCGTGGGCTATGCCTCACCCAACGGTGCAGACTTGTCGCTGGAATTGGGCGAGTTCGCGATCAACCGCGTGACCTACCGCTACATCGCGCCAGGGGCGTGCGAGCTCAAAGAACAGTGCGTCGGCGGTACGGGCTGGCGCCGGCTGTTGCAGTTTGCGACCTCGGATCAGAATGTCGGCAACCAGACGCTCTACATTGGCAAGGTCGACTACTACCTGACCGGCGAGCAGACGTTGAATGACAAGTACCACATTTTCGAGTTCGACCAATGCCACCAGCACTACCACTTCACGCATTACGGTAGCTTTACCTACGGTGGCGACGTGGCGACCACGGCCAAGCGCGGCTTCTGTCTGCAGTCGACCAATCGGCCAGCCAACCACGAACTGTCGCCGCTGCACAATCCCTACGGCGGCTGCGACATCCAGGGCGTCGAGGTCGGCTGGGTCGACCAGTACAAAGCCGGGCTGCCGTGCCAGTGGATCGACGTCACCGATGTCGACACCAGCAATGGTCCGGTCACCAAAGACCTGGGTTTCATCAGCAATCCCGACGGCTTCTTGTGCGAAGGGGCGCCCGTGCTCGACGCCGCGGGCAACCCGATGTTCGAGCCGACCACCTTCACCAACGCCCAAGGACAGACCGTGTACCGGCCGATGTGCACGTTCGCACCCAACTGGCAGGCCAACAATGGCCACGCCTACCCGGTCACGCTGCCCACGCCTGGAAACGGTTACGTGACGGCCGGTTGCGAGCGCGGCCAGCTCGGTCCACTGCGCAACTGCGGCTGGAAGGCTTCGACGCCCAAAGTCACGTGTACGCCGGGCACCGTCACCAAGCTTGCGTGCACCGTCCCCGACAAGGCCGCGCCGCAGGTCGTGCGCGTGTGCGAGTTCAGCCACAAGCTCGGCGCCGGCACAGCGTGCGTGCACGCGGAAGCGTTGGCCAGCCAGGTCGCGCAAGCGGGTACGACGACGGTCACGTTCACCTGTCCGGCGGCGCGCGACGCCCAAGAACCCGGCGGTGCCGCGGCGCTGTACGACGGCGCGGCCTATCCGGGCGACGCGGCGGCCAACGTCAAGTGTCAGGTGGTGCCGTAGCGGGCGATTCTATACATGATTAGGGCCTGTAAAAGAACAAGTCAATCGACACGTGCGCGGAGCGGAGCGGCGAGTCGACTTGCAAAGTCGCGAGCTTGCGACCCACCAAGCAAGCAGTGGGCCACCGTAGAAACTCGAGTAGATTTTTTACGGGCCCCTACTGCGCCGCCAACAACCGCGCCGTCTGCACCTTGAGTCCGCTCGGCGTGCCGTGCAGCGCCTGCAACAGCGCGGCGTCCCGGTAGGCGCGTTCGACAGGAAAATCGCGCGTGTAGCCGTAGCCGCCGTGCACCTGGATCGCGCGGTCGCTCACTTGGGTCGCCGCAGTGCCTGCAGCCGTCTTGGCCTGCCAGATGGCGGTCAACGTCGCGTTCGACAGCGCCTTCTTGGCCTTGTGGTCGTGGTCGACGAGCGCCGCAGCGCGGCCGACCAGCAAAGCAGCGGTGTCGATGTCCACTGCGCTATTGGCGATGTGCCACTGGACGGGCTGCAAACGCGAGATGGGCGCGCCGAATTGGATGCGCTCTTCGGCGTAGCGACCGGCCGCGACTGCCGCGGCCTTGGCGACCCCGACTGCAATGGCGGCGGTTGACAATGCCAGCCACGCCCGCAGGCTGCCAAACGTCGCTGACGCATCGCCGGGCACGGCCTGTGCAGGCGTGGCATCGAACTGCAAGGTGCCACCAGCGGCAGCGCGCAGCCCGAGTTGGCGGTCGATGCCCGCACGCGCAACGCCAGCCGCTGCCAGCGACACCACAAACAGGCCACCGTCGGGACCGGCGCGCACCACCGCGAAATCCGCGCGCGCGGCCAGTGCAGCCCAACCGGTGGCACCAGTCAGCGCCCAACCATCGGCCGCGGCGTTGGCCGTCACATCGCTGCCATCGGCATCCAGGTGCGCGCGCGGCCCGCACAAGCAAAGGCAGCCCAGTTCTCGACCTTGCGCCGCGGCCTTGGCGCGCGCATCGCTTCCCGCGCCAGCCAGCGTGCGC
>CAXRHS010001144.1:0-3579 GCA_964230235.1 Myxococcota bacterium | reverse complement strand
ACATCGCCCAGATGGCGGCACAGGCGAGGGACTCCGACGTCACTTTCACGTTTGACACCAGCAATGCCGACGGCGCACCCATCAAGATTTGGGATGACCGTCAGTTTGGTGGCCTGTGGCCGCAGTTTGCTTTCACACCGTTGCCAGATGGAATTCGCAACACCATCGCCTATTTCGAGCAGGCGCTGTAGCGCCCCGGAGCACACCACCTGATGCAGATCTTGATTACCGGCGGCGCCGGCTATGTTGGCACCAGTCTGATTCCACTCTTGCTCGCCCGTGGCCACAAGGTGCGGGTGTTTGACCTGCTGTTGTGGGGCGGCGATCCGATCCTGCCATTCTTTCGCAACCCCGATTTCTCGTTCGTTGCTGGTGACATCCGCGACAAGGAAGCGCTGCGCAAGGTGGCGGCCGATGCCGATGTGATCGTCCACCTGGCCGCCATTGTCGGTTACCCCGCTTGCCGCAAAGACCCGAAGCTGGCCGAAACCGTCAATGTCGATGGCACCCGCAATGTCATCGAGGTCAGCCGGCCCGACGCGCTCATCTTGTTCGGATCGACCGGCAGCAACTACGGCGCAGTAGAGGAAATCTGCACCGAGGACACGCCGCTCAACCCGCTCAGCCTGTATGGGCAGACCAAGACCTTGGCGGAGACGATGCTGCTCGACACCGGCCGAGCGATCGCCTACCGCTTCGCGACAGCGTTTGGGGTCAGCCCGCGCTTGCGCCTCGACCTGCTGGTCAACGACTTTACCTGGCGCGGCCTGTCCCAGGGTTACCTGGTCGTGTACGAAAAGCACTTCATGCGCACGTTCATCCACGTGCACGACATGGGCCGGTCGTTCATCTTCGCCATCGACAACGCCGACCGGATGCGCGGCCACGTGTTCAACATCGGCAGCAATAGCATGAACTACAGCAAAGAAGACATCTGCCGCCTCATCCAAGCGCAGGTGCAGTGCTACGTTCACTATGCCGAGGTGGGCGAAGACGCCGACAAGCGCAACTACGTGGTAAGCTACGAGAAAGTCAACGCGCTGGGCTACGACACCACCATCTCCGTCGAGCAAGGCGTGGCCGAGTTGGCGCGGGCCCTCAAAGCCGTGAACTTCAAGACGCCGTACACCAACGTCTAGTGGGCCAAGGGCAACGGCCGCGTCGCCAGAGCCCTGGCTACCAGCCCGCCTGCACCGCCGCGATAATAGTCTGCACGTCGGCTTCCGTCAGCGCTTCGTGGACCGGCAAGTTGATTTGATCGGCGTCAAACGCGTCGGTGCCAGGCAGGTCGCCGCGCAATCCGCCAAAAAGCGTGTTGTGGTCGATGCGGTGGTGGCACACCGACGTCGGCACGCCGCGGTCGCGCAACGCGCGCACGAAGGCCAGCCTTTGTTCAACGCGCACGCCATACAGCCACCATGCGCTGGTTCGGTCGGTCGGTCGGGCCAGCAACTGCAAGCCAGCGATGCCCGCAAAGGCCTCGTCGAATTGGCGCGCAATGGCCGCCCTTCGGTCCAGCCGCTGCCGCAAGTCTGCGAGGTTGGCCAGGCCGAGCGCGGCCGCGTAGTCGTTCAGGTGGTATTTGAAGCCGATGTCGCACAAATCGTAGGCGCGCTCGCCCAGTTCGCCGACCGGGCTTTGGGCGCGGTCAATCCCGAACCAGCGGCGCCGAAACACCTCGGTCGCATCGGCCGGGTCGGTGCAGCAGACAGCCCCACCGTCGCCCGTGGTCAGGTGCTTGATGGCCTGGAAACTGAACGCTGTAAAGCGCGACAGCGCGCCGACCGGTCGGCCGCGGTAGGTGGCCCCAAGGGCGTGGGCAGCGTCTTCGACGACGGCCAGGCGGTGTGCGGCCGCCACTGCCGTGATCTCGTCCATGTCGCACGGCAGCCCGGCCCAATGCACCGGAATTACCGCCCGGGTCTGCGCGGTGACCCGGCGCGCGAGGTCGGCGGGGTCGAGGTTGCCGGTCGTCGGGTCGATATCGGCGAACACCAGTTTGGCGCCGCACTGCAACACGACCAGCGCGGTCGCAATAAAGGTCTGCGCCGGCACGATGACCTCGTCGCCTGGGCCAACGCCCGCGACCACCAGCGAAAGGTGCAGCGCGGAGGTTCCGCTGTTGACCGCGGCCGGGCGCGCCAGACCCAGGCGCGCGGTAAGCTCGGCTTCGAAGGCTTTGACGCGCGCGCCCTCGCTCAAGCGGGTCGAAGTCAGGGTCTCGCGCACCAGTTCGAACGCGCCGGCCGCGACGTGGGAATTGAAAAAATCCATGGGTGTGATTCCGAAATGCGCCGCGGTCTGCGTTGGGTTGGCGCGACCCAATGGGTTGCCGGCGGCCGCGCCAGGGTTGCCGCTACGGCATCACCAGGCCGCCATTGAGCGACAAGGTCTGGCCAGTCATGTACTCGGTGTCGATCAAGAATTGAACGGTATTGACCAGTTCCTCCACGCGTCCCAGCCGCTGCATCGGAATCGCCAGGCGGATCTGTTCGCGCAGGTGCTCCGGAATCTGGTAGACCATGCCGGCGTCAAAATAGCCCAGTGCGATCGCGTTGCACGTGATGCCCTTGGCGACGTTTTCGGTGGCAACCGCGCGCGCGAAGCCAACCAGCGCCGCTTTCGCTGCAGCGTACGACGAGGTGCCGAGCGCCGGCTTTTGATGGACAACCGACGAGATGAGCACGATGCGCCCAAAATTGCGGGCGCGCATCGTCGGCAGAACGGCGCGCACCAGGTTCATGGTTCCGAGCACGTTGACGGCCATCATCCGCGACTGCTGATCTGGACCCTGCTTGTGGGCAAAGCCATCCAAGGACAAACCCGTCGCGTTGACTAGGACATCAAGCCGCCCAAACTCGTTCAGCGCAGTGGCGATGGCCGCATCGACGGCAGCCGCGTCGGTCAGGTCGGCCTGGACGCACAGTTCGCCGGTCGAGGGTTTGCGCGAATTGCCGTGGCTCACCACGCAATAGTTGCGCTGCAGCGCGCCCGCGATGGCCGAGCCCAATCCGCCGGAGGCGCCGGCGACGAAGGCAACTGGCTTGTCCGTCATCGTGTCGCTCCTTGCGTTTCGGCGAGCCGCTTTTCGTAGGCGCGCAGTTCGGCTTCTTTGGCCAACATGGTTTCGCGCGGTCGCGGCTTGACTGCGACCGCTGGAACGCCGACGAAAAGCGTCCACGGCGCCAGGTCCTTTGTGATCAGCGAACAACTGCCGACGACCGCTCCTTCGCCCGCAGTAACGCCCGGGTGGCATACGCAGTTGGTGCCAAACAGGGCGTGCCGCTCCAGGCGGACAGTGGTGAACTTGACAATGCCGTGGAACTGCGGCGGCACGGTCGGGTTGGTCAGCCCACTGCCCAGGTAGTCGTCCGATCCGCACACGATGCGGCAACCGGCAGCGAGACCGGAGAACGCCGCCATGTCACACCGGCTATTTCGGCCACCGATGATCGAACAGTGAGGCGAGATGTGCACATAATCGCCGATGTCCATCGCGGTAGTGATGATGACAAAGTCGTCAATGGCGACATGGTCGCCGATGCTGACCAACTCCGGATAGCGGATGACCACCGAGTC
>CAXRHS010001143.1:0-6003 GCA_964230235.1 Myxococcota bacterium | reverse complement strand
GACTTGCGACGACAAGAACGCCTGCACCACCGGAGAGAAATGCGCCAACAAGCTGTGCGGCGGCGGCGTCAACAAGACCTGCGACGACGCCAACCCGTGCACCACGGACAGCTGCAACACCACAAGTGGCGCGTGCGTGTTCGCCTTCAGCGCCACCGCCTGCGCCAGCAAGCCGCTCGCCTATGTCAACCCGATCAACTGCGGCGACAACACCTTTGCGAGCTCGGCCGCGGTCGGCGGCGTCCAGTGGGCCTTTGACGCCACGCCCGGCACGCCGGGCAAGCTGTCTGGGCTGTGCTCGCTCAATTTCAACAACGGCACCAACTACACCCCGACCGGCGGTCTTGTTCCCACCGGCACGGCGACCTCGACATTCGTGCTCGACGGCAGCGCGGCGACCAAGATCGTCGTGTCGTTCATGAGCTACAACGGCGCCGACCCGGCCGAAAACAGCAATACCTACGACAACCGCTACGTCGAGGCTTCGGTCGATGGCTTCAACACCATCGCCTGGCAAAAGAACCTGGTGCAGGGCACAGCCAAGGGCGCCTGGACCTGGGAGGCGTTTGATGCCAGCACGCTCGCCGGCAAAAAATTCCAGCTGCGCTTTCGCTTTGAGGGTGGCGACAGCTCCTTCAACAACGGCCCCGGCTGGTTCGTCGAGAACATCCAGGTCTATGCCGGTACGATTCTGACGCCCGCGGCCACTACCGATTTGGTGGAACCGTTTGCGCTCGGCAACGCCAACGGCTGGCAATTCAGCGCGGCGCAGACGGGGGTCAAGTTCGCCATCGACGCGCTGCCCAATCCGCCCGCCAAGTTCGACGGCGACGCCAGTTTGAATTTCAACAACGATGCCAACTTCTCCAACGGCGCCACCGTCACCGGCACCGCGCTTTCGCCGATTGTCGACCTGACTGCGTTCGCAGCCGGCACCAAGCTGAGCGCCGTGTGGCGCACCTGGTTCGACACTGAATTGGGCGGCAGTTACGACAAACGCTTTGTCGAAATCACCACCGACGGCGCCACTGTGTTTGCCGGCCCGCCGCAACTTGCCAGCAACACCGGGCAACTTGGGTGGATCTACGAGACGCTGGATCTCAGTCCCTACGCGGGCAAAAAGCTGCAGTTGCAGTTCAGGTTCGACTCCGTCGACAACGTCAGCAATGGCGGCACGGGCTGGTTCATCGACGCCTTGACGCTGGCGGCGGCGCCGGTACCCGCGTTTGCGGACGGCGTGGTCTGCAGCGACAAGACCCGCTGGACGCTCTCGAATGCCCAGACGACCGCGGTGTGGGCCATCGACGCGACCAATGCAGCGCCTGGCTTCAGCAGCGCCGGTTGCTCGCTCAACTTCAACAACGGCACCGACTATGCGTGCACGACCGGCAAGGTCGCAGGTACGGCGACCTCCAGTGTGTTCACGCCTGTGGCACCCCCGGCGGGCAAGAAGGCGTACCTTGTGTATCAGTTGTACTTCGATGTCGAGGTGGGGACGAGTTGGGACATCTTGAAGACCGAGGTGTCCGACCACGGGTATGGCACGCCTGCCAACATCATCTTCCAGGCGCCCAAGGCGTCATTGGCGACCTGGACGACGGTCAAGATCGACATCACCAGCCTGGCCGGCAAAGCGATTACGACGCGCTTCAACTTCGACTCGGTTGATTGCGGTTTCAACACCGGTAAAGGCGTGTTCATTGACGACGTGCGGGTCGAATACGCGCCGTAGGGGCCCGTGTAAAATCGATTCGATTTTCCACGTTGGCCCGTTGCCTGCCAAATGGGTCGCAAGCTCGCGACTTTGCAAGTCGACTCGCCGCTCCGCTCCGCGCTTGTGTCGATCGACTTGTTTTTTCACGGGCCCTAATCATGGATAGAGCTGATTTTTGCGTGGGCCCATTGCTTGTTCCGTGACAGGCTTTGGCCTCGGCCACCAACACAGTGACGCTGACTGCGATCTTCGCTATCCTGCCGCCAACGTGGGCACCGCACCCGGATTCGTGGTTGCGCACAGGACAGGGGCGGGCATGGCAAATCAAGGCAGCGCTGCGGGATCACCGCGGCCGTTCCTCGTGTCTTTTGGGCTCAGCCCTGCTGCGGTCGCTGTACTGCTTGCGGCGTGCGGCGACGCGGCACCGGCCAAGAAGCCTACAGCGGCGGCCGATACCGGTGCCTCAACGGCCGACACAGTTTCACCGGCGGACACGGCTGCGACGGCCGATACCCCATCGGCCGATGGCGCTGGCGGCGCGGATGCGGCGGTCGAGACTGCAGCGCAGGCAGACGCACAGACGCAGCCCGACACCGCGGCCGATGGCGGCACCGATGTGCAAGACGCGGTGGACGCCGCGGGCACCCAGGATTCCGTTGCCACCCAGGATAGCGGCGAAACGCAGGACGCCGCGAGTCCGGCCGACGCAGGCCCGGATCTGCAACAGCCTGCCAGCTGCACCAGCCACGAAGACTGCGCGGTGGCCGCGGCGTGCCTGGTCGGTGTCTGTACCCCCAAAGGGGTGTGCACCACCACGCCAAAGCCAGAAGCGGCGCCGTGCAGCGACGGCAACTTGTGCACCACCACGGATGCCTGCAGCGGTGGCCAATGCCAAGGGGTGGGCCAATTGCTGTGCGACGACGCCAACCCGTGTACCAACGACAGCTGCAATCCCCTGGCCGGCTGCTTGAATCTCGCCAAGACCGGCACCCAGACCTGCGACGACGGCGACGTGTGCACGGTTGGCGACACTTGCACGAGCGGCAAGTGCCAATCTGGAACCAACACCTGCCAATGCAAGAACAACGCCGACTGCGGCAAGTTTGAAGACGGCGACGCCTGCAACGGCACCCTGTATTGCGACACGGCGGTGCCCCCGTTTGTGTGCAAGATCAACCCGGCGTCGGTGGTGACGTGCAGCGGTTCGGCCAATACCGGGTGCCAGACCAATACCTGCATTCCGGCGACCGGCGCGTGCAAGATTGTCATCAAGCCCACCAACACGCCGTGCAACGACGGCAATGCGTGCACCGAAGGCGACTCGTGCCAGAGCGGCCTGTGCGAAGGCGGTACCAACACCTGCATCTGCAAAAGCAACGCCGACTGCGCCAAGCTCGAAGACGGCGACATGTGCAACGGCACGCTGTACTGCAACAAGGCGACCTCGCAGTGCGCGCTGAACCCGATTACCGTCGTGACCTGTCAGAGCGTCGACGACACCGCATGCCGCAAGAACCTGTGCAACCCCAAAGACGGCAAGTGCAGCCTGTTGCCGGTCAACTCAGGCAAGCCCTGCAACGACGGCAATCCGTGCACGCCCAACGAGACCTGCGGGCAAGGCGAGTGCAAGTCGGCGACCAACACCTGTGAGTGCACCTCCAACGCCGACTGCGCCGCCAAAGAAGACGGCAACCTGTGCAACGGCACGCTGTTTTGCGACAACAAGACCAACAAGTGCACGCTGAACGAGGCGACCGTCGTCACTTGCCCGACTGGCGACGACGGGCCGTGCGTGGTCGACACCTGCGACGCCAAGACCGGCAAGTGCAGCGAGATCGGGCTACCAAAGGACGGCACGCCCTGCAGCGACGGCAACGCCTGTACCAGCGGCGATGTGTGCAACGGCGGCAAGTGCGTGGCCGGCCCCGACATTTGCCCGTGCCAGAACGACGCCGACTGTGCGGCCAAAGAAGACGGCAACTTGTGCAACGGCACGCTGTACTGCAACAAGGTCAGCAAGCAGTGCGAGCTGAACCCGGCGACCGTCGTGCAGTGCAGCGGCGCATTCGACGAGACCTGCCTGACCAACCAGTGTGATCCGAGCACCGGCAAGTGCGGCATGAAGCCGGCCAACCAGGGCAACCTGTGCCAGGACGGCTCGCTGTGTTCGGGCGGCGGCTGGTGCCAGCTTGGCGTGTGCGTGGTCGAATCCCAGTCGGTGTGCGAGTGCGTGACCGACGGCGACTGCGCCAAGCTCGAGGACGGCGACCAGTGCAATGGTACGCTGTACTGCGACAAGTCCGGCGCCAAGCCCAAGTGCGCCGAGAAGCCCGGGTCGGTGGTGGTGTGCAAGACGACCGGCGACACCGCGTGCCTCAAGAACCAGTGCGAACTGACGAGCGGCGCTTGCAAGCTGAAGGCAGTCTTTGGGACCTGCAGCGACGGCAAGGCCTGCACGGTGCAAGACACCTGCCAGAACGGCGCGTGCGCCGGCAGCCCCAAGGCCTGTGTCGACGGTGAGCCGTGCACGACCGATGCCTGCAACGAGCCGTTTGGCTGCCAGTACCTGCCCTTGGCCGGCAGCGTGACCTGCAGCGACAACAACGCCTGTACCATCAACGACGTGTGCGCGACCGGCACTTGCGCCGGCAAGCCAGTGCTATGCGACGACGCCAACGTGTGCACCGCCGATGCGTGCCAGCCGGCCAAGGGCTGCCAGCACACCGCCATCAAGGCGGCGTGCAACGACGGCGACCCCTGTACCCTCGGCGACGGCTGCAACGCCGCAGCGCTGTGCCAGGCCGGCACGCCGACCGACTGCGACGACGACAACTTGTGCACGACCGACGCCTGCGACAAGGCCACCGGCAAGTGCAGCCACACCGACAGCGGGACCAAAATCTGCAGCGACGGCAACCCGTGCACCGACGACCCGTGCAATGCCAAGGCCGGCTGCAGCCACCCGTTCAACACCGCGGCCTGCAACGACAAGAATGCCTGCACCATCGGCGACGTCTGCAAGGGCGGCACCTGCACGTCGACGGGTCTGTTTGCGTGTGACGACGGCAAGCTGTGCACGACCGACAGCTGTGACCCCAAGACGGGCTGCCTGTTTGCCGACAACGCCAAGGCCTGCGACGACGGCGACCCGTGTTCGCCCGGCGACGCTTGCAAGGGCGGCCTGTGCATCGGTGGTCAGCCCAAGAACTGCGACGACAAGAACGCGTGCACGGCCGACACCTGCGACGCCAAAACCGGCAACTGCGTCAACGCCCAGACCACCGACAGTTGCAACGACGGCAACGCCTGCACGCTGTTTGACCAGTGCGCGAGCGGCAAGTGCGTCGGCAAAGAACTGGTCTGCAACGACGGCAACCTGTGCACCACCAATAGCTGCGCGCCGGCCAGCGGCTGCATGGTAACCGACAACAGCCTGCCGTGCGACACCGGCCAGTGCCTGAACGACGACAAGTGCAGCGCCGGCAAGTGCGTCTCCGGTTCGACGCCGGCCAGCTTCTCGACAACGCTGCCCAAGCTTGCGGGCTACGCAACCTATGCAAACGGCAAAGCGGTCGTGCCCAAGGGCGCTGGCGGCTACCTGATTGCCGGGTACAAGAAGGTCGGAGCGGCGCCAAGCGGCATTCACTGGATCTACGACGACGCCGGCAAGATGTTGAACTCCGCCTTGGTCAACCTCGGCTATCGCTCTGCTGGCCTTGTCGCTGGCGCCGCGGTTGCGACTGGCTATGGCTTGGGGGCCTCCCCCGACTACGCGTATGCGTTCAACGCGCAAAGTGGCCAGTTCGTCAATGCCAAGACGCTGAGCTATAACGTCAATGCGATCGTCGATGTCGCCGGCAACATCGTGCACGTGGGCCTGGCGCAGGTTACCGACACTGGCGGCAAGGTGTCGCCGCGCGCAACCGTGCGCCGTCTCAAGTCGGACCTGTCTGAGTTGTGGGGCTACACTGCGGCCAAGGCCGATGGCTTCAGCGCGGGTGCCTTGTCGGTTGCTGGCGACGTGATCATGGCCGTCGGCACGCAGGGTCTGGACGCGAGCCTGGTTCGCTTGGCGCCAGCCACTGGCGCGGTCCTGAGCGAGATGGTGCTCGGCGGTGGTGACGCCGACATCACCACCGACGTCGCGGCAGCGGCAAACGGCGGCTTTGTGGTCGTCGGGGCGACTGGTTCCAAGGGCGCGGGTGCCAGCGATGGTTGGCTCCTGCGCGTCGGCGCCGGCGGTCAGGTCCTGTGGGACCGCACCTATGGCACCACCGCTGGCGATGGAT
>CAXRHS010001142.1:0-4532 GCA_964230235.1 Myxococcota bacterium | reverse complement strand
GACATTCGGGTGGCCGCCCGCGATCCGCTGGCGCAACTGACCAGCGCCGTGGGCGACACTGCGCGCCGCGCCGGCCGCCACCTGGACAGCTGGGTCGATCCGGTTGAACTGGAGCGCCAGCGCCTGGAAGAAGAGCGCCAGCGCAAAGAGGAGGAGCGGCGCGAGCGCGAGGAGGAGCGGCGACGACTGCGCGAGGAGCGACAGATGCGCCAGGACGCCCGCAAGGCCGCCAAGGCCGAGGCCGTGGGTCACGGCAGCGTGCGCCTGCATGCCGCGGGCGCGGGCGTTGGGGGCGGCGGGGTCAGCTACGGCTATGGGATGGGTGCCTCTGCAAAGGAATACAAGGCCATGTCGGCGCCCCGGCCGTCGGTCCGCGTCGGCCACGCCCATGCCGGCCACGGTGACGACGACGAGGCGGGCGAAGGCGAGGTGGTGCGGCAGGGCGAAGTCAAGATCGCGTTTGTGGGCGTGGTCCGCACTGGACCCGACGGCAAGGCACAGCTCGATGCACCGCTGCCGCCACAGACCGGACGGTTGGCGTGGCGCGCGACCGCGATCGCCGGGCTGGATTGGGCCAGCACGGAGAAGCAGACCGATCTGGTCCGCGAAGCCTCGGTTGAAATCAAAGCGCCGCGCGCGCTGGTCGCTGGCGGCACCCTCGACCTGCAGCTGGTGACCCAGTCCAAGGCGGCCAAAAGCCTGCGGTTGCAGGTGACCGGGGCCGGTTTTGAGCGCGCGGTGTCGCTGCCGGTCCCGTCTGGCAAGCACACCCATCTGCTGGCGTGGCCGGCCCAGGCGGGCGAGATCGTGGCGGCGCTGGTCGACGACGACGGCAAGGTCCACGACAAACGCAAAGTGGCCATCGCCGACGTCGCGCACCAGAAGGTGACCTGGTCGCGGCTGGCGAGCGGCGGCGGCAAGGCGATCACGGCCAAAGCCGGCGAGCGCGTCACGGCCTATGCAAACCCGGGGGCGCTGCTGCACGGCATCGTCAGCAACATGGTGACCACGATGGAGAGTTGGTTCCCGCACGCGGAAGCACTGTCGGCGCAAGTCGCTGTGCAGGCGACGCTTTTGGCCGCCATCGAGCGCCGGCTGCTGGCCGACGACGGCTATGCGCCGCAACTGCGCGGCGGCTTTGAGCAGGCCGTGATCAAACTGCACCGCGAGTTGTACGACGCCCAAAGCCGCATGATCCGACCGTACAGCGGCGTCGCGCCCCACCCGCTGTGGTCGGCGTGGGTGGCCAACAACCTGCACATCGCCCGCCGTGCCTTCGCGCAGGTGCCGCAGGCCCGCGCCCGGGTCGGTTCGGCGGCGGCGACCGCCTTGGATCAGCTGGCTGAGGGGTTGAGCGAGGGCATGGTCGCGCGCGGCGAAAAAAGCGAGAAATACGGCTTTTCCGCCACCCGCAACGGGGCCGAGACGGTCGAGATTGCGGTCGAAGGCGGCGGACGCTTTGAGGTGGTGACCGACGACGCGGTGCAGCAGTTTGTGGTGGACCAACTGGGCCCGGCCCTGGACCAGTGTGGCGACGACTGCGATGACCCCAAGGCGCTCGGCAAGGCGCTGGACCACTTTCGGCTGGTGCGGGCGTTCTCGCGGGTGGGGCGGCTGCAGTGGCTGGTGGCGCAGGCCAAGGCGGCGCTGGCGGCCGGCCCCAAGGGCCAAGTGGCGTTCGACAAGCTCTTCGACATCGTTGCCAGGGGTTTCGTGCTGTCCCAGGAACCAGGGATGCTGCAGGGCCCTGCGCTGCTGGGCGGCGTGTATAGCCAGCCGATGGCGCTACCGCGCTTTGTCGAGCTGCTGCTGCAAATGGGCCTGCGCGGCGGCGAGAACGGCGCGATCGTCGCGACGGTGGACGATGCGAACAAAAAGCTGCGCTGGGGCGAGGCTTTTGAGGTCAAGCGTTTTGCGGAGCTGCGCCTGCCGCGCGGGGCGATCGCGCGCATCGACCGACCGGGCGCTGTCGATCTGCGGGCATCGAGCGAAAAGCCGTTTGCGCGCGCAATGGTGGCCAAGGCCGAGTTGGGCGTCGGCGAGCAGTCGGAATTGGTGGTGGAACTGGACGCCGCGGCCGACCCGCTTGAGTACTACGCGCTTGTCGCCGTGCCTGCGACCGTCGCCATCCGCCAGACCCAGGATGCGCTCAGCGACTACAAGGGCCAGCTGATTTACGGTCAGCAGGCGATGGGCGGCGCCAAGATGCAAGTCATCGCGGTGCCATTCCGCGGCCTGCGCACGCTGCGCATCTGGATTGAAGGCCTGCTGCCCGGCCAGGCTCCGGGATTGGTGGCGATCCGCCACGTCCACGACAGCGATCGCAGTTGCGCGTTGCCGATCCCGGCGGTGCGGGTGCGCGCCGACAAGGCCGTGGCGGTGGGGCAGGTGGTGCGGCCGCATTGATGCGCGGCTCTCGCCGGTTTATCTTGCAATTTCATTGATCTGAACAATACCCCCCAAGCTGTTGACGCCCCAATGCCGGCGGCGTACAACCCCGCGCAGACCGCCTGCCTTGCTGCGCCGCGCCGATGCGACCGCAAACGCGGGCCTTGCTTGGGAGGCCGCCTATGTTTGCCATGTCTCTGCGCCCGCTGCGGTTCGCCACCGTGCTGGGCTTGACCGCCGCCGCATTGCTGAGCGCGTGCGGCTCTTCGCACATGATCCACCGCGAGACCAAGCCGGCGATCAGCGCCCAGGCTGGCCGCGCGACCTTGCTCATCATCCGCACCACTTCGTTCGGGTGGGGCATCACCATGAGCGACTACCTGGACGGCAAGATGATCGGCCAGACCCGCGGGCGCTGCTTCTTTATGACCGATGTGCCGCTCGGGTCCCACTACGTGGTCGCCGACGCCGAAAACAAGGCCGTCGCCAAGATCAACTTCCAGGCCGGCCGCATCTACGCCTTGTCGCAGGGCGTGTACCCCGGCATTTGGAGCGCTCGCACCGGGTTTTCAGCGATGACCGCGGCGGACGCCAAGAAAGAGATGGCCGACAGCAGCTGCGACTACCGCGAGTACAACACTGCCAAGCCAGGCAAGGACCTGGATCCCAAGGACTACAAAGAGGCGATCGACGATTTTGAAGAAGAGGCGAAAAAAGACCCCGGCCGCCACAAGGACACGTTGGAGTACCAGGGGTTTGATTCGCTGTAGCCGGACGAATTCTACATCGGCGGGTACGTCTCGTGGCGGTTGCCGCCTTCGCCAATCTCATGCCAGCTGACCTTGCTGCGCACGAAAAGGTGCTCGACTGGCCGGCCCTCGCCCACCGCATCGCCGTCCAACGCGCCACAGGCCACGTAGGGAGGAATGCCCGGCGCCACGGTGACCTGACCCCACAAGAAGGTGTGGCAGGTGCCGCAGTGGTTGCGCACGTAGGTGCCGCTGACGTTGTAAGGGGCGACCTTGTCGGCGCCTTGAGTGACCTCAAAGCCCTGAGCACCAATCACCGCCTGAAAGGCACCGCCAGAAATCTTGCGGCAAAATTCGCAGTAGCATTTGTACACGGCGGGCAGCAGCGCGTCGGCTTTGATTTGGACGGCACCACACTGACAACTTCCTGTGACCATGGCAATTCTCCTGCGCGCCGAGTGGTTGGATGTCGGCGGTTCGCCGAAGTGTCGCCTAGGGTCGCCACAGGCGCAAGGGCCGCTGCCAGCCGTACAGATCGAAGTGATGAAAAATACAACATGCGCTATTTTTGGTCACCCACCGGTCCACGGACCGCAATCCTAGCCATGAAATTACTGAACTTTTCTGCAGATGCCGCCTTGGCACGGACCTTGCATCCCGACCAGCCAGCCCGAACCGCCCTGCCTATGGGGCCGCGGGCAAGGAGAACTACCATGCGAAACACCACCCCAACCTGGCGCACCTGGCGATGGAGCCTGGCCGCCGTCCTTGGCCTCGCGGGCGCTGCCTGTGATGACGCCGCTACGCCACCGGCTGCCGCAGGGTCCGCCGCGGAGTTCAAGTCCTTCAAGCCCGCCAGCAAGGGCGGCGCTGGAAAATCCGGGTCGCTCGGCGGCGAAGCGGCGACTGGCGCGGGCGCGGCCGACAACAAGGCCGGCCAGACCGCAGCACCCAAAGTCGAGGCTGGCGACGTCGCCAAGCTGGACGGCACCACGCTGTACATCTTGAACCAATGGCGCGGCCTGCAGGTTGTCGATGTCGCCAACCCGGCGGCGCCCAAGCTGGTGGCCAAAGTGCCGATGATTGGCCAGCCCAACGAGATGTACGTGGACGGCAAGGAGGCGATTGCGCTAGTCAACCAGGTCGCCGAGCTGACCGATGAGGCCGGCAAGCCGGTTGCCAAGTCGGGCAGCGTGGTGCGCCGAGTCGCGCTCGGCGGCCAGCCCAAAGAAGTCGCCAGCCTGGCCGTTTCCGGCCAGATTGCCGCCAGCAAGCGCATCGGCGACAAGCTGGTGCTGGTGGTGCCACAGGTCAGCTGGAATCCGTGGTGGGGCGGCTGTTGGGGACCGTATGGCTGCGCGGAATTGGCGGCCGGCGGCGCGGCGACCTCCGATG
>CAXRHS010001141.1:0-2497 GCA_964230235.1 Myxococcota bacterium | reverse complement strand
GCAGCACCTGACCCAGCGGCAGCCGCGCCGGTACCAGCCGCCCCGGCCCCCGATGCAGCCGCCGCCGCGGCCGCACCCGATGCGGGCGCAACGGCGGGCGCCGCAGCCGAGCCGGCCAAAGCGGCCGCCAAGCCCAAGGCGGCCAAAGCGGCATCGCCCAAGAAGAAGGCCCAAGGCTATGAAACCGTTGACTGACCGCGGTTGCCAAACTGGCGCGCGGGCCATCGCGCTTGTGGTGGCGACCCTGACGCTGGTTCCGCTATCGCCCGTCGCGGCTGCGCCTGCCGGCGGCAAGAGCAAGGTTGTCCAAGCGCTGATTTCTGCTGCGCAAAAAGAGTTTGATGCCGGCAATTTCGAGCGGGCGGGCGAGCTGTTCTTGGAGATCTGGCGCCAGGATCCGGAGGCGCGGCCGATCCTGTACAACGCAGCACGCGCCTATCAACTGGCGGGCAAGGTCGACAAGGCCGACGAGCTCTTTCGGGAACTGCTCGCCATTGCCGACCTCGACCCGGTGCTCAAGGGCAAGGCCCAGACGCAACTCGAGGGGCTGCAAGTCAAGCGCTCGGAGCACAAAGCAGACGAGGCAGGGCGAGCCGAGAAGGCCGGCCAGTACGCGCTCGCGGCCGGCCTGTGGGCAGAGGCCATCAAGCTGCAACCCAAGAAGATCGCCTGGTTGATCAAGCAGGCCCGCGCCTACCATCTGGCGGGCCAGCTGCAGCAGGCGCTGGCGACGTACGACAAGTACCTGGCGGCGGCACCAGCTAATGCGGAAGACCGCGCGCAGGTGCAGACCTGGCGCGACGAGTGTGTGGCGCGGCCACCGGTCGCCAGCGACCCGCCCGTCGAAAAGCCAGTCGAAAAGCCGGTCGAAGCGCCCGTTGCGCCCCCGCCGGAAAGGCCAGCGGAGCCGGCGGCAGTGGTAACGCCGACGACAGCCGCAACCGCGATGCCGACGGCGACACCCGCCAAGCCGCCAGCGCGGTCGGCCGAGCCCAAGCCCGCGCCGCCGCCGCCCGCACCCAGCAAGACGCCACTGTTGGTGCTCGGTATCAGCGGGGCGGTACTCGCTGGCGGTGCCGTGGTGCTCGTCTCGGCCAGCGGCGACAAGGCCGACCTCGACGCGGCGCAAGCCAAGAAGGACGCCAGCGGCAAGGTGATTGGCATCTCGCACGCGGATGCCACCAAAGAGGCCAGCCGTATCCAGACCAATTTTGCGACTGGCTGGGCGATGACCGGCCTGGGCCTGGTTGGCGCGGGCGTCGGCGCGTGGCTGTGGATGCACCAGCCCAGTGCGCCCGTCGCGGTTGCGCCCGTGCCCGACGGCTTGGTGATTGTCGGCCGGTTTTGAACGGGACCCAGACTGTGTCGTTGCCGTCTGTGGCTACGGCGCGCGCGGCGGCTGCCAGCCCTGCAGCAAGCGGCTGACGACTTCCATCCGGTCGCTGCCCCACACCAGGTGCGGACCGACAAAGAACGTTGGGGCTCCGCAAACGCCGCGCGCAAAGGCCTCTGCGGTGTTGTCAATAAGGCGCTGTTTGACCGCGGGATTCTCGGCACCCGCCAGCAGCGCGTCCGCGTCCAGGCCTTGGCCGGCGAGGACGGCGTGCAGGACCTGTGAGTCCGCAATGTTCTCGCCCGCGCCCCAATAGCGGCGAAACAGGTCGCTCGCCAAATTGGCGTGCGCCGGCCCCTCCACCTGGCACAGCACCCGCAGCGGGCGCACGACGTTGAGTGGAAACAGTGCAGGCCACGCAAACGGCAGGTCGCGCAGCGCGGCCCAGCGGTACATGTCGTCCATCAGGACGCGCTGCTTGTTCGGCGAAGCAGTTAAAATCGGCGCCTTGTCGATACCGAAGTTCTTGAACAGCCCGCCCAGCAACAGCGGCCGCCAGGTCACCAACGCGCCATGGGCTGCGGCAACCTTGCCGATTTCCTCATGTGCGAGGTAGGCATAGGGGGACGATACATCGTAGAAAAACTCAACACTTGTATTCGACATTACGAAAGTACTCCTCGCAATGAAGCCATCTGGGTCTTGTTAAAACTGGAATCTCTGCAGCTCTGGCCGCACGCGCCAGCCCTTGGCGGCGGCGACCACCAGCGCGAGCCGATCCTGGCCCCAGAACAACTCGCCGTCTACCACGAAGGCCGGCGCCCCGAACACGCCCGCGGCCAGGGCGGCGTCGGTGCGCGTTCGCAGCTCGGCCTTGATCACATCGGTGCGCGAACGCGCCACAACTTCCGCGGCATCCAAGCCCAACCGCATCAAGATGTCCGCCAGCACAGCCGGGTCGGCGAGGTCTCGCCCTTCGACCCAGTAGGCGGCAAAGCAGGCGTCGACCATCGCTTCCCACTGTGGCGGCGGGCAGGCCAGCAGGGCGCGCAACGCATCGACCGTGCGATTCGGATGGCGCAGGGGCGACGCAATCGGAACCTGGAACCAGGTCGCCCAGCGCACGACGTCGTTGCGGTTGTGGCGGGCTTTGGGCGGGGAGAG
>CAXRHS010001140.1:0-3078 GCA_964230235.1 Myxococcota bacterium | reverse complement strand
ACGACTGGCCGCGACTTCTATGCCGACCACCGCCGCGATCTGCTGGCGCTGGTGCAGCGCGAGCGCGGCCAGCCACGTCGCCACCCGTTCGAGGTGCGGCTGCGTCAGACCGTGCTGGCCGGCCTGGGCAATGGCCAGCAGGCGCGCTACGAGGCCGAGGTGTACTACATAGGTCCCGGCGGTCCGCACAGCCACAGCCAGGACATCGAGTACGCGCCGAGTCTGTCGCAGGCCGAGCTGCTGCAAGTCGCCATCGTGCGCGCCAACGGTCAGGTCGATCGCGGCGTCGAGCAATCGAGCCAACAGTTTGGCGACGACAGCAACGGCTTGTATTTCGATCTGGCCCGCACCACCTTGCAATTCCGCAAACTCAAGCCCGGCGACGCCATCGTGGTCGAGCACGAAGTGGCCGACCTCGGTCCGGCACCTTTCGGGTTGGTTTTTGGCGAACTGCTGCCGCTGGGCGACACCAGCCCGGTGCGCGAGGCCGACATCACCATCCGCCTGCCGGCCGGCACCCCGTTGCACTACACGGTTTTCGACCCGCTGCGACCCGATGCCCGCCAGCCGGCGCCCGCTCGCCGCGATCTGCACACGCCCAACGGCGACACGGCCGAGTGGCGCTGGCGGCTCGGTCCGTTCGAAGCCGCGGCCAGCGAGCCGCGCGCGCCCAACGCGCTGGAACGCGCCGCGGTGCTGCACGCCAGTTCCTTTGCCAGTTGGCAGTCCGCCGCTGACTGGTTCGCGGCGCTTTTGCGCGAGGCCTTGCCGGTACCAGGCCAGGATCCAGTCATCCGCGACCTGGCGCGCAAGCTGGCGGCCGGCAAAGAGGGCACCCAGGCACAGGTGCGCGCGGTGTACGAGTTCGCGCGCGCCCAGGTCCGCTATGTCGGCTTGGAATTTGGCATCCACAGCATCAAGCCGCACCCGGCCTGGCAGGTGGCGCAGCGACAGTTTGGCGACTGCAAAGACAAGGCCACGCTCATCGTGGCGTTGCTGGCGGAACTGGGCATTGCGGCCCAGGTCGCGCTGGTGCGCACCTCGGACCTCGGGCAGGTCAAGGACGGAATCGCCTCGCTCGGCATCTTCAACCACGCGATCGCCTACGTGCCGAGCCTGGGTTGGTGGCTCGATGCGACGGCCGTGCCGAACGGACCGCTGGAACTGCCCGATGGCGATTGCAGTGGCCAGGCATTGCGGATTGGCGCGGATAGTGAGCTGGAGACGTTGCCCGATCCCGACCCCGACCGCGAGCGCGCCGAAGTCACCATCGACCTGCAGCTTGCCGCCGATGGCAGCGCGCAGCTGCAATGGCGCGGTCGCTTTGGCGGGCTGACCGCCGCCCAGTTGCGCGCCGAACTGGCGTCGGTGGCCAACAAGAAAGAGAAGCTGGAGGCCGAGCTGGCGCCGCGCTGGCCTGGCGTCGCGGTGCGCTCGGTGACGGTGACCGGTATCGAACCGCAGGCGGACGAGGTCACCCTCGCCATCGATGCCCGGTTGGGGCAGCTGGGCGTCCGCCAAGGTCAGCGGCTGCGCTGGGCACCGGTGCGGCCGGCGTCGGCGCTGCTCGACACCTGGGCCGGCGAGGAGACCCGCAAGACGCCGCTTGTGCTGCCGCGGCCGCTCGGCGTGCACGAAACCGTGCGGCTGCAGCTGCCGGCCGGTGTGCAGGTCGCCGAACTGCCGCCCCCCGCAGCGGGCAAGGGCTCGCACGCGAGCTTTGAGGTGGCCGCGCGGACGTCCGCAGCCGCAGTCGAGGTCCAATCGCAGTGGCGGGTCGCCGCTCGCCGCGTCGCGGTCGACGACTACCCGCGGCTGCGGTCGTTTTGGGTGGCGCTCGACGCCGCGTTGCGCGGCGAAATCGTGCTACTGTGGCCGGCGGAGCCGAAATGAGCGCCACACGGACTCGCCTCGCATCCGATCGACGCGGTCCCTGGGGTAGGCGGCTGGCATGGCCAGCGGAGCACACCCGCGCGTGCGGCCAAGCCAGCCGGCCACGCCACGCTGCGAAAGCGCGGATCAACCCGACCCATCTTGGCCCCGTCGTTGTCCTGGTTGCCTGCACCCTGCTGGCGTCGTGCAGCGGCCCGGTCGCCTGGCAGCGCGATGCCGACCCCGAACGGCTGGCAACGACCTTGCCGATTGCATTGCAGGATCCCGATCGCGCCGACGAGGCCCGCCGACAGCTGGGCTGGCTGTGTCTGCTGCACGACCGCGGTTGCCCGGCCGCCTTCGCGGCCCTGGCGACCGGTGACCCCGCCGGCCCGCGCGACGAAGCGGCGCTGCTGCGTGCCCTGCTGCGCGACGGCCACCCGGACCCTGGCCTGGCGGCGCGAGCGTGGCTGGACGTTGCCGCGACCGAAGGCGAACTGGGGGGTGACCCGCCGCTGGCCACGGCCGCCTTGGCGCGCGCTGCCGCGCTGGCAGAGCAGATGGATGCCAGCACAGCGCGGGCGCTGGCCGAACACCCGGCGTGGCGATCGGCTTGGACCACCGGTAGCGCTCGCGATCGTCTTTTGCGCGCGCTGGCCTGGCCGCGGCTGGCGCCGGTCGCGCGCGCACCCGTTGTCTTGCGGCAGGGCCAGGTGCCGCTGTCGCGCCGGCTGCACGCGGCGTTGCCATGGAATGGCGAGGGGTTGCGCACGGCGGTGGCCGAACCGCTGCCCGCAACCGCGGCGGTCGAACTGCCCGACGAGAGCAGCGGCAGCGCCGTCGGCACCTACACGCTAGTCGCGCACCAACCGGGCGTCTATCGCGTTGCCGTCGCCCTGGCGATTCCGGCTGCCGGCCGCTGGACCCTTGGCGTCGTGCCGCCAGGCGCCGCGCGGGCGTGGCTGGACGGCCAACCGTGGCCTGCTGCCGAGGTGCTGCGCGGCGCGACGGCTGCCGACGTAGCGCTGGCTGCCGGGTCGCATGCGCTCGAACTGGCGGTGGCCGTCGGCGAAGAAGGCGAGCGGCTGCGGCTTTTGCTCGCCCCTGCGGTGGCGCCAACGCCGCTGTCCGCGCCTGCCGCGCCCGATCCGCAGGGCCCGCCGGTCGCGGCGCTGCGCGCCCTGGTGGCCGATCCGGCGGGCAACG
>CAXRHS010001139.1:0-2183 GCA_964230235.1 Myxococcota bacterium | reverse complement strand
GTTTTGGCCAACCAGTCTGTGGCCGGCCACCCCGTCCAACCGAACTGCGCGCACCGGGCCGACTCCCCCGCGGTGGAATCCACCGCGGCGACCTTAGCACGGACACCCGATCCGCGCAATCGCAGGCCGATCCGCGCGGCTAAATGCTTGAACGATTGGCGGTTTACAGCACCGGCGCAGGATTGGTCGCCGCCAACTGCTCGTAGAGCGCCCGCTGTTCGGCAGTGAGCTTCTTGGGCACCACGACGCGCACGTGGGCAAACTGGTCGCCGCGCGCGCTGCTGTTCACCGCCGGCACGCCGCGCCCGCGGATCCGCAGCTGTTCGCCCGGCTGGATGCCAGCGGGCAGCTTGACCCGCTCGGTCGACCCGTCGATGAGCGGCACGCCCACCAACCCGCCGAGCACCGCCGACACCACGTCGACTTCGATGTCGCAGTGCAAGTCGTTGTCCATGCGCCGAAAGCGCGGATGCGGTTGCACGTGGACCACGACATACAAGTCGCCCGGCTGCTGGCCGGCGCCGCCGCGCTCGCCCTCGCCGCTGACGCGCAAACGGTTGCCTGTGTCCACCCCGGCCGGCACCTTGACCGTCACCTTGCGCGCCGTGCGTTGCTGGCCGCTGCCCTCGCAACTGCCGCAGCGGCTACCCGGCTTGAGGGTCTTGCCTTGCCCGCCGCAGGCGGGGCAGGTGACCGAGAACATGAACGGACCCTGGCGGGTCGAGACCTGGCCGCGACCACGGCATTGGCCGCAGGTGTCGGGCTCGCTGCCCGGCTTGGCGCCCGATCCGTGACAGGTGCCGCAGGGCTCGAGGCGCGGCAATTCCAGCTCTCTGCGCACGCCGCTGACGGCGTCTTCGAGCGAAATCTCAATGTCACAGCGCAAGTCGGCGCCGCGGCCGGGCCCCTGACGCCCGCGACCGCGACCTCCGCCGCCAAAGATGTCGCCAAAAATGTCGCCGAAATGGCTGAACAAGTCGTCCATGTTGGCGTAGTTGGCCGCGCCCCCGCCGCCCATGCCCGCATGGCCAAAGCGGTCGTAGCGCTGGCGTTTCTCACTGTCGGCCAGCACGTCATAGGCCTCGGCCGCTTCCTTGAAGCGCTCCTCAGCCGCCGCATCGCCTGGATTGCGATCCGGGTGGTTCTGCAGCGCCTGTTGGCGAAACGCCTTCTTGATGTCGCCATCGCTGGCGTCGCGCGCCACACCCAGCACTTCGTAGTAGTCGCGTTTCGCCATAGATGACCTTGCTGGTACCGGATCTGGACCGGCCGGCTGACAACTGCACAGCGAGCCCACGCCGACGGCCGCGAAAACAAGGCGGCAGCCCGCGCGATGTCAAGGTGGTCGCCGCTCCAGGCCGGCAATGCCTCGCGCGACGCCAGGTCAAAATGCTGTGCGGTTTTAGATCCTACGGCGCGAAGCCGCCCTTGCCCCAGGTCTTGATCAACGCCTTTTCCTGGGCGTTCAGCTTGGGCGGTAGCAACGGCATGGCGTCGGTGTCCAACTGAACCAGCACTTTGGCATACCACTGCTGCCATAGTGCCGCGGTGTGCAACTTGACCGTGACGGCGGTCGGGCCGTGGCAGTTGGCACAGCGCGCCTTGAAGATGGGCTCGACGGTCGCCGCCCAACTTGGCGGCGGCGGCGGCTTGACCTCGCCGGGCACCAGGCGGGCCAGCCCCTTGCTGCCGGTCACCACCAGCGTGCCTGTCGCGGTCAGGTCGCGCAGATTCCAGCCTGCGGTCGCGGTAACGGGAAAGAACACCCCATCTTGGTGCAGCCACAGGCCGGTCGCTGTCTGCAACGCCGCTACGGGCAGATCCGGCCGCGCGACCAGCGCGGTCACGGCCTCTGGCAGCGCCAGCCATTGCCACGAGCCGTCCACGTTGCGGCGGTGCACCGTGCCGTCCGCCGCGCGCAGCCACACCTGACCAGCGCCGTCACAGCGCAAGTCCACGCCCTGTGCTATCGGTTCGTCGACCCACAACTTGCCGGTATTGCCTGTGACGACCAGCGCCTGAACGGCCCCTTGCAAGTACAGCCACACCGCAGGCGTCGGCTGGCCGCCCGCCTTGGGTTGGCCGCTTGCCGCGTCGATGGCCACATCCGGCCCGGCCCGCCAGACCGCGCCAGCAAGCGCTTCGGCATCCTGGCCTTGCACTTGCAGTGCCTGGACGACCGC
>CAXRHS010001138.1:0-3355 GCA_964230235.1 Myxococcota bacterium | reverse complement strand
ACGCGACCGCGAGCGACGCGCAGTATTCCTTGGGGTTGTCGCAGGTCTTGGTCTTTTCGCAGTCGGCGCGCGAGCTGTCCTTGTAGGCGGTGCCGCAAAACGGCAAGTACAGGTCATCTTCGGGCTCGGCCGTGCCGCCCCAGGCGCGAAAGTAGCTGCGGCACACGCTTTTGTAGGTGCCGCCATTCCAGGGCAACTGCGCCGGGCAGTCGGCGCTGCTCGTGCACAACTCGCCGCAAAAGCCAGCATTCTTGCCGCCGTTGGTGGCAAGACAGACGCCGCTGCGGCACAGCTTGCCGCCCGACATGACGCCGCAGGTCGCATACGGGTTGGCGAGGCCGGATTCGGGCGCAATGCACAACCCGCCGGTCGCGTAGGAGGTGACGGTGGTGCCGGTGACTTCGCCGGGGCCGGTTACCGCGTATTCCCACGGCCGACAATAGGGCGCGGATGGGTCGGTGCAGTCCTTGGTCGAGGCGCACTTGCCCTTGGCGCCCGGCATCGGAAAGCAACCGGCGATGGGCAGGTACACATCGGCAATGCCGTCCGCCGGGTTGCTCAGGTCGAAGCTGCCCTCGTCGATGCCACACTTCTGGTTGCTGGCGCAGTCGCTGTCGGCCTTGCACAGCCCGCCGCATTGGCCGTTTTCGCACCAGCCCGGGTTCTCACAGATGGGCACGCTGGTGTCGCTGTCGGTGGTGTACGGGTCGCAGGCCTCGCCTTTCTTGGCGGTGCCGGGCTGCTTGCGCACACAACCGGGAGCCCAGCCGGGCAAAAGAACCTTGGTCGGGTCTTCGGGGTCGGGATCGCCGTCGATGTTGTCGACGCCGTTGTACCAGTTGCGGCAAAAGAACGCGTTGTCTTTGCAGTCGCCGTCGAGCGCGCAGTTGCGCGGCCGGCACTGGTCGAACGTCTTGGCGACATTGGAGTAGTACTTGAGGTTCTTGACGCAGGTTGCCGCCGAGCAATCGACGTCGCTGGTGCAGGCTGCACCGCTTTGGTCGCACTTGCCGGCCTTGCAAGCGCTAGGGCTGGTGACGCAGTCTTTGTCGCTTTTGCAAAACGCCAGGCAATAGCCGCCGTTGCCGCAGGTGTTGTTGTCGCAGTAGGCGACCTCTGCCTTGATGGGGTCGTTGTTGCAGAACTGGCTGTACGACGGGTTCGGCTTGCCGCTGGGGTTCTTGTGCCTGGCCACGCAGACGGTGACGTAGTCACCGCGGATGTAGCGCAGCGCGCACGCCTCGCTTGCGCCGCACTCGCTGGTCGCCTTGCACGGCTGGAAAGTGGTGCCGGCCATGCACACGGCGTTGCTTTTGCCGGCGGCGGCGTCTGGCGGCTTGGCCTGCTCGACGCAGTGCAGTTCGGTTCCCGCGGGTCCGGGTACGGCGCCGTCGCACTCGCTGCACTGCCCTGGGTCTTCGATGCCGTCCTGGCCGGGGGTGTTGTTCCAGTTCAGCTGTGCGTCTTTGCCCATCGCGCAGAATTTCGTGCACAACCCGAGGTAACAACGGCCGCTATCGCATTGCTGATCGAGGCAGTCGTAGTACTCGTTGAACTCGGTCTGTGTCGCGTTGTTGGCGGGCGGCCGACACTTGCTGTCGGGGCCGCAGCCTTCGCCGTACTTCTTTTTGACCGGCTTGGTCACGCATTTTCCGCCCTTGCAGTCCGTGCCAGCGGGACAACCGCCGCACGAGTTCGGGCAACTGGGGGTAAAACCGCACACGACACCCGCTTTTTGGCAGCAGGCGGCGTTGGCCGAGCTGTCGGGGCTGGCGTCCGTGATGTCGGGTGCCGTGCTGTCGGCCGCCGCGGCGTCGGCGGCATCTGCGGGGGCACTATCGGCAACTTTGGCATCGGCGGCACCCGCATCGCCGACTGGACCCTGGCTGGTCGTTGGCGAACTGCACTGCACCAGCGCGAGCGCGAACGCTGCCAGCGCGCCGACGCGCGAACGACAAATCAGGGTCAACATTGGGCCTCCGGGGCAAGCAGCGGGGCGCTCAGGATCGCTTGCGGCCGGGGCGGTTGTCAAAGAACGACAGGCCGCCGCGAGCAGATATCGCAGCCACGACCGACAGGAGCGGCCCCAGCAGGGCGTCGAGCGCAACGGCGAGGCATCGGCTGCGCCCTGCAAGCCACGGGTTCGGCAAACCGAGTCGCTTGCCTGCGCGCTACGCGGCGTCCGCGCACAGCTCAAACACGCTGAGTTCCGGCATCGCCTGCGCGCCCACCCGCGGCACCCGCACACTGGTGCCAACCCCGGCATTGACGTACAGCAGCGCGTCGCCGGCCTGGTACCACCCCGCGAGGTAGCGCATCCCCATCAAGCGCGTGATCGCGCCGGTCACGCCGGGCACAACGACCTGGCCGCCATGGGTGTGCCCCGACAACACCAGCCGGCCGCCGTGCAGGCCGATGCGGTCCGCCGTGCGCGGTTCGTGCGAGAGCACCAGCGCCCGATCCGGCCGTGCCACACCGGCAAACGCCTGTTCGGGATTGTCGCGGCGGGTGAACCCGTCGTCCAGGCCGACGACCGTCAGGCGCTTGCCGGCCAGTTCGAGGTCGGCGTGTTCGTTGGCCAGGGTCAGCACGCCCTGTTGCTCCAGCATGCGGCGAATGCCGAGCGCGCCGCTCCAGTGGTCGTGGTTGCCGAGCGTGGCCACGATCGGCCGCGGCAGCCCGGCAATCCAGTCGCGCAGGTTGTCGAGTTCGGCCAGTGAGCGGTTGAGGTAGTCGCCGGTCAAGACCAGCAGGTCCGGCTTTGCAGCGTGCGCCATGCGCTGGGCTGCCAGCAGGGTCTCCACCGGCGTACCGAAACCGACATGGACGTCGCTCAGTTGCGCTACCCGCACGGTGCTGCGAGCGGTCCATTCTTGGGCGCCGCGAAAGGCGACGCGGTGCACACGTTGGGTCAGTTCGCCGGCTTCGGCGCCGTGGGCCTCGGCCGCGCCGATGGCCACTGCGCCGGCACCAGCGAACGCGGCGACATGGGCACTTTTGCGCAAGAACGTACGGCGGTCCATGGGCACACTTGAGCGCGGCTGCAGCGCAGACCGCTACAATGCCGAAATCGGCGCGGCTATTCCACCGCTATTTGTGCAACACGCCGGCCACGATCAGCAGCGCAATCGCCACGCCCATCAAGCTCTCGCCGGCAATCAGGCCCGACGCCACCGGCACGGCATAGCGCTGCGCCACTTGCGGCCGTTTGCGCTGCAACCACCACACGCCAAAGGCACCGAGGAACATGGCGATGCTGTTGCTGCCAGGTACGACCATCGCAATCCCCAAGCCGGCCGGCGACGGAATCCAGGCGCGCAGCTTGGGCGGCGCGAACTTCTCCAGCAGTACCAGC
>CAXRHS010001137.1:0-6184 GCA_964230235.1 Myxococcota bacterium | reverse complement strand
AAGCAACGCCAAAGACGCCTACGGACTGATGCTGTCGGCGATCGCGGACCCGAACCCGGTGCTTTTCATGGCGCCCAAGGGCTTGATGCGCGCCAAAGGCGACGAGCTCATTCCCGGTGAACCGGCCGATGAAAAGACCCTGCACCAGATGATCGATGCTCCGGTCGGCGATCGCAGCCAGTGGCAGCCAGACTGGCCCAAAGTGGAAGACTACCGGGTGCCGTTCAGCCAGGCCCGGGTGGTGCGCGCCGGCGGTGCCATGACAGTGGTCAGCTATGGCCGCCAATTGGTGCAGTGCGCCGCGGTCGCGCAAGAGCTGGCCGCGCAGGGCATCGACGCCGAAGTGCTCGACCTGCGCACGCTATACCCTTGGGATGAAGCGAGTGTGTTTGCCTCGGTCCGCAAGACCGGCAAGCTGCTGGTCGTCAACGAAGACACCGAGATCACCAACTTTGGCGAACACGTGATCCGCCGGGTCACCGATGCGTGCTTCTACGAATTGCTGGCGCCGCCGCGTCTGCTGGCCGGCCTGGACGTTCCGGGGGTAGGGCTGGCCTGGGGCTACGAGAAGCACAGCGTGCCACAGCCCGAGACCATCGCCACCGCGATGCGCGAACTGGCTGCACTGCGACCCTGATCGACGGTCCGATCAGCGCGGCTTCTTCTTCTTGCCGCCCAGGCTGCCCTGCAAACTGCGCCGCTGGCTTTCCGCGTCGAGGCGGTAGGTTTCGTCAGCGGGGGCGCGCTCCAGGTACGTATCGATGGCGCGCAGGGCCTGCGGAATCTGGTCGCGCTCTTTGTAGATGAGCGCGAGGTGGTACCACGCCTCGACCAACCGCTTGTCGCCTGAATTGGCCGCCTGCTGCAGGTACGGCAGCGCGTCGCTGGTCTGGCGGGCGTTGAGCAGCGAAAGCCCAAGGTACATCGCCGCACGCGAGTCGCCGGGGCGGCGCGCCATCACGTCGCGCAAGACCTTGGTCGCCTGCGGGTTTCCCAAGCTGAAAAGCGCACGCCCCAGGTCAGCTTTGCTCTCCATGTCGTCAGGCGTCTTGTCGAGCACGACCTGCAAATGCCGGGCCGCCTTGTTGTATTCGTGGGCATCCATGAACGCCCGCGCCAACTGGCGGTGCACTTCGGGCAGATTCTTGACGGGATGGCCGGCGGCCGCCAGGCCTTCGGCGCTGCGCACGATCGTCTCCAGTTCTTCAACGGCGACCTTGCGCGAACTGGCGTCGTTCTTGACGCCCAAAAGGGTGCGGCCAAGCTCAAAGCGGAACTGGTGCGCCATCGAGTCGAGCGCAATCGCCTGGCGGATGCGCGAAGTACCGGCCCCAATGTCGCCCTTCTTGAAGGCGAGCCGCCCCCACTGAAACAGCGCCATCGCGCTTTTGCCGTTGGCCGTCTGCACGGCCCGGATGATGTAGGTCGCCGCTTTCTCCGCCTGATTGGCGTCCAGCCAGTACTCGCCGGCCATGCAGTTCAGTTCGACGTCGGTCTGAAACTGATCGGCGAAAGGCTCGATGGTCGTCGCCGCCTCGACAAAGTCCTTCTTGTCGCCGAGCGCCCGCGCCAACTGCACCGCGGCCTCGCGGTCGAGCGCCTTTTGGGTCCGCAGCTTGCGCAGGTAGGTCAAGGCGCGGTCGGTCTGGCCGCCTTTCAAGTCCATTTGCGCTGCGCGCAGCAGGTATTTGCGGTTTTCCGGCGCGAGGGTGAGCAACTGCTCCAGCACCTTGCGCGCTTCGTCGTCGCGCTTGAGCGCGACCAGTTCTTCCGCCCGCATCCGCAAAAGCGTTTCTTCGTCGCCCACCGACTGCCGCGCGCGGTCGAGCGTCGCCAGCGCTTCATCGTGGCGATTGGCCGCGGCTTGCAACTCCGCGAGGCGAATGGACGCGCGCAAGTGCTTGGGCTCGCGCTGCAGGACCTGCGAGAAATAGTCGCGGGCGGTGGCGTAGTGGGCCTGCTTGTCCTCGACCTGGCCGCGCAAGTACAGCAATTCCAGCGAATCCTTGTAGAGCTTGGTGGCTTCACGCAGTTCTGCCAGCGCGTCTTCGTTGCGGTTGACGGTCAGCCAGTACTCGACAAACACGACCTCAAAGGCGACCGACTTGAACTTCTGGTTCTTTTTGCCAGCGTTCAGCGCCTTGATGGCGTCGTCGAGGTGCTTTTCGGCCAGCGCCAGGCGGGCGTAGCGCACGACCGCCACTTCATCGCCGGGATTGGCTTGCACCTGGCCGTAAAGCGCGGCGATCTGAGCCTCGCGGTCGCCATGGCGGGCCGCCAGGCGGGCGTGGGCAAACGCCAGTTTGCGGGGCATCGCCGGCGCCTTGACGTCGCCTTGCAGCGCCAGGGTGATGTGGTCGAACTGCTTGTGGGCGTCATCGAGCCGCCCGGTTTCCAGGTAGGCGCTGCCGAGCAAAAGGCGGGCGTCGAGGTGGTCGGCAGCCTTTGCAACAAACGGCTCCAGCGCAGCGACGACGTCGGCATGCCTGGCCATGCGATCGTGCAGTTCGGCGCGCAAAACGGTCAGCTTGCTGAAATTGGCTGCACCGCGCGACTCCGCAAGCGTCGCGTCGAGCAGCTTGGCAGCCTCGACCAGCCCCGGGTCATCGGCACCCGACACCTGCAATGGATCGATTTCCGGCGCAGCGGTCAAGCCAGGATTGCTCAGCGCCTGACCTTCGACGCGCTGCAAGAAGTCGGTCAGGCGCACCCGGGCCGCCACGCCGCGGTCGTCGGAAGAACCGACTTTGAGGGCGTCGACCTGCGCCAACGCGGCCGCGACGTCGACGCGCGCGAGCGCTTCAAGCGCGATCAACCGCGGGCCGGCAAACCTGCCCGATTTGACCAACTCATCAAAACCACGCTTGAGTTCAGGATCTTCCTGGATGGCCTCTGGATAACGTTCCAAAAGGTCAAGGTAGACCGACACCCGACGAACCTGCAGGCCGGTCGAGTCCGGCTTGACCTTGAGCGCTTTGTCCAAGCGCGCCAGTTCCAATTCGTAGGCCTTGCGGGTGTCGTCCAAAAGCACTGGCGTCGCTAGATCTTTGGGCAGCGGGCGCTCGGCGCGCGCGGGCGGTGGCGGCGGCGGACTCCACAGATTGCGGGCAAACAAGCCCAGCCCCAAGTAGTCGGTCACCACGCCGACCACCGCGAGGAACATCGCGAACCCGAGCAGGCGATCAAAGGACAGCGCGGGCTTCTTCTGCTTGGTCGATCCGGCCGTGGGTGGCGCCACGCTGGCACCCACGCGGGCCTGGGTCACATCGCTGATTGGTCGCGATCGCGGTCGATCGTCGTCGGCAGGGGAATAGGTGCCGGGAGACTCGAACAAGGAGTCGTCGTCGCCCTTTGGGGCCGGCGCAGCGCCTGCGCCCGCAAACGGGTCAAAGCCCAGCGGCTGGTTCGAGTCGGCAGGAGCGCGGCCAACCGGGGTACCAAAGCCAGCCAAGAAATCAGCGGTGGCATTGACATTGACAAACGGCTGGAACCCGCCCGGCCCCGCGCCGGAACCGCCCGGCAGGAGTTGGGTTGGCGCGAGGGTGTCGGCCGGAGCGACCTGCGGATTGCGGGTCGACGAGCGGGAAGTTCCGGTCTGCAAGACACCGGTGCGATTGGCCCCCACGCCCAGCGGTTCGCGGGCACCGTCTGTGGCGCCAAACACGCTCTCCGTGATGGCAGCGGGCCCAATGCCGCCCGCACGCGGCGCACTGATGCGCACGTACGGATTGCTGCGCGCGCTCGGCGGCGGGGCCGCCTTGTCGTACTTCTCGACCGCACCGACGGCATCCGACAGCAAGGCTTCAAAGTCGACTTCATCATCGGCTGGGGCCTGCGGTTGCGCAGGCGCCGTCGACCGCGGAGCCATCGGCGGGGCCGAAGGTCCACCCTTGGACGACACAAGCGGCACAGTCAGGCCCGTGTTGATCGCAGCTTGCACCTGGCCGCCCAGGCCAAACTGCTCAAATTCATCGTCCGCGGGAGCCGCCCGACCTGCCGGCGCAGCTTGCGCCACGCTGACGGTTCCTTCGCCCTTGGCGTCGAAGCGCAGCAAGCACAGCGGACATTCAACGGTTCGCGATCCAGTGTCGGGCACCGGGCCCGCTGGAAATACCGCGCTACAATGCGGACAGCGTACGTTCAAGCGGGTGCGCTCCCGAACCGCATCAGCGGGCTGGCCTGTCCCACCGCGCGGCCCAATCGCAGGGGCGCTGCGGGTCTGCCCGCGCGCCGGCTGTGCATGCGCTGTGCCAAGGGTGGCAACAGGCTCGCGCCTGGACCGGCGGACCACCGGTCCGGATCGCGACGCTACCTTGCGCAAGGCGGCTGGTCAATTATGCTGGCGCGCCGCGCGCACCACTGCCACGCGCAGGTCGCTTAGGGACCCATGCTGACCTTTGGGATCGCTGGACACGTCGACCACGGCAAGACCAGCCTGACGCGTGCGCTGACCGGCATGGAAACCGATCGCTTGGCCGAAGAACAGCGGCGCGGGATCAGCATCGAACTGGGCTTCGCGTGGCTGGACCTTGATGTGCCGGGCTATGGAGCGCAGCGCCTGGCGCTGGTGGATATGCCTGGCCACGAGAAGTTCGTGCGGCGCATGATCGCCGGGGCAGCGGCGCTCGACGCGGTGTTGCTGGTGGTGGCAGCAGACGAAGGCGCGATGCCGCAGGGCCGCGAGCACCTCGCGATTTGTCAGCTGCTCGGCGTGCGCGCCGGCGCCGTCGTGCTGTCCAAGGTCGATCTGGTCGACGACGAGTGGCTACAGATGGCGCAAGCCGATGTGCGCGGGCTGGTCGCGGGCACCTTCTTGGGCGACGCGCCGATCTGGCCGACGACCGTGCGCGATCAGGCCCGCGTCGACGCGCTGCGCGGCGAACTGGCAGCGTTCTGTAAGCAGTTGCTCGATGCGCGACCGCGCGCGAACAGCGAAAGCAGACCGTTTGCCATGGCCATCGACCGCGCCTTCAGCATTGCCGGTCGCGGCACGGTGGTCGCGGGCACGGCAGCAGCGGGCAGCGTGGCGGTCGATCAGTCGCTCGTCGTGTTGCCGGCGGCAAAGGCGTTTCGGGTGCGCGGCGTTCAGACCCAGGGCGAGGCGCGCCCCTCGTTTGTCGCGCCCGGTCGGGTGGCGCTCAACCTGGCTGGTGCCACGCTGGACGACGTCCCGGTCGGCACCATGGTTGCCGCACCGGACACGGTACCGGTCGGCCGGCGCGCGGTGGCGCAGTTGACGCTGCTGCCGCACGCCCAAGCGCTGGCCAAGGAGGCAAGGCTGACCCTGCACCTGGGCACCGACAGCGCCGGCGTGCGCGTGCGCCAGCTTGGCGGGTCGGGGCAAGAACCGGACACCACGGCCTGGGTCGAACTGTGGATCGATCGACCGCTGGCGCTGCCGTCCGGGGCCCGCTGGGTGGTGCGCGGCGCGCAGGTCCATCCGCGCCTGGGCCGCACGGTCGGCGGTGGCGCGATCCTATGCGCGTGGCCGCGGCGGCTGCCAGCGGGCCACCCGGCGACCCTGGCCTGGCTCGACGAAGCGCGCGGCGATGATCCAACTGCGGCGGTGACGGCACTGGTGCTGCTGGCGGGCGATCGCGGCCTGACCGAGGCCGAGCTGACGCGGGCCAGCGTTCTGGCGCCGGCGGCACTGGCGCGCGCCGTCAAAGACGCGATCAGCCGAGGCATGGTGCGCCGCGCAGGATCGGCAGGCCGGCTGGTTGCGGCGGCGACCTTTGCGCAGTTGGAGAGCAGGCTATTGGCTGCGGTGGAAGCCCTGCACCGCGATCACCCGGCGCGGCCGGGCCTGGACAGCGAAGCTGCGGGCCGCGCGCTCGGTTCATGGCTCGATCCGGCGCTAGCGCTGGCAGTCGCGGCGGCCCTGGTCAAGCGCGGAGCGCTGGCGCACGACGGCCATGTGTGGTCGCGGCCTGGCTTTGTCGCCAAAGCGACAGTGTCGGCCGAGACGCGCGCGCGTGTGGTGCAGCGCATCGCGCAGGCGGATCTGCAGCCCCCGTTGTTTTCGGAGCTGGCGGTGGAATTGTCGATCGCGGTCAAAGACATCCAATTGGCCGCCACCGCAGGCGTGCAAAGTGGCGAGTTGGTCCGTCTGGCCGAAGATCACTACCTTGCGGTGACCTGCGCGCGCGCCGCGGCAGACCGCGTGATTGCGGCATTCGCGACA
>CAXRHS010001136.1:0-2621 GCA_964230235.1 Myxococcota bacterium | reverse complement strand
GGTGGCAATCGTCGTGCAGTCGTTGGTGCCGTTCGGGTTGACGCACTTGAGAAATAGCGGCGCGCACTTCTGTTGCGAAGCCGGGTCGCTTTTGCCAAAGCAGGGCGTCAATTCCATCAGCGTCATGGCCGCTTCCTTGGTCATGCCGTGCAGTGCCTCGAACATGCACTGGGGATTGTCGCCGCCGCCCGACGCCTTCTGGCATTTGTCCATCAGGCCGATACCGCCCAAGCAGTCGGCCGTGCCGACCGGGTCCGCGCACGCCAGGAATTTGGCCGGGCAAGACGGATCCTTGTCGTTGTCAAAGCAAGGCACCATGTCGACAAAGGCCTTTTGACCGGGCTTGCTCACCTTGGTCAAACACCCGATCGAACAGGTAAAATCGTCGCCCTTGCCGGCCTTCTTGCACACCTCCGCGCAGGTGAACACGCTAAAGCACGGCTCGGTCCCCGCCTTGTCGCCGACAAAGCAGCCGATGGTCTCCGCGACGCACGCCTTGGTCGGGTCGGGGCTGGGGTTCTTGGCAAAGCACGCGCCCATGGTCTTGGCGGCAGTTTTGGCGTTGGCGTCCAGCTGGTTGTAGCACGCGGACAAGCACGTGAAGGTGTCGGGCTTGCCGAGCTTGCAGGTGTCGAAACAATCCTTGGCGGTATCGCAGCCTTTGGCGCCCACTTTGCCGTCTTCGAGGCACGCGAACAGTTCGGGCAGGCACGCCGCCTTGAAACACTGGTCGCCGCAGGCGGGGTCCTTGCTGTCCTTGCACATGCCGGCGAGGCACTTGGTCTGGTAGCAATTGAGCATCGGTAGCGCCCCAGCCAGCGCAGCAGGCGAGGACTCCGGCGTGCAGGGCGCGTCGCAGCCGGAGCTCGGCGGGTTGCACTTGTCTGCGATGCACTGGGCGGCCTGCACGCAGGTTTCGTATTTTGCCTTCGGCGCGTCCGCAGTCGCGCTGCCGTCGCCGCCCCCGCTCGTGTCGGTGACAGCACCGTCGCCGCCCGTTGCGGTGGTGTCGGTGGTGACCGCATCCGTGGCGACCGCGCTGTCGCCGGTTGCGGTGTCGGCGGCGGTGGAATTGGTGGCAGCGGGTTTGGCGTCGGCGCAGGCATTGGCCGCAAGCAAAGCGGCGCAGGCGACCAGGCGGGCCATCGGAGACAGTGACAATCGCATGGACGACTCCTTGGGGCCCGCGGTGCGGGCCGCAGCGTGGGGCTCAGCGTGGGGCTCAGCGTAGGGCTCAGCGTGGGGCTCACTGAGCCCGCAGCAGTCTTTGACGCGGCAGTTGTGTAGAATCATGAATTCATTGACGAAATACGCCCGCTCAGCCAGCCAGTATAGACAAGGTGGCTGATTCCGTGCAAGTTTACCGGCGCGCAGCACGCCAGGCTGCAGCGAGTTTTCCAGTCCGTGTCGGTACAACTAACGAAGACCGTTGGGGTTCTTGTCGACCCGGAGTGCCTCGCCCATGATCCCGGCGACGGCCATCCCGAGTCCCCAGAGCGCTTGCAGGTGCTCATCGAGCTGCTGCGCACGTTCGCGATTCAGCGCTTGCCGATCAAGATGCTGTTCGCCCGCACCGGGACTGACGAAGATGTCCTGCGCGTGCACACCCGCGCCCACCTCGACCGCATCAAGGCGACCGTCGGTCTGACCGTGCGCCTCGATACCGACACCGTTGCCAGTCCCAAGAGCTACTACTGCGCCCTGCGCGCTGTTGGTGGAACGATTGCCGCGGTCGACGCCGTGTTCAAGGGCGAGGTGCAAGCCGCGATGGCCCTGGTGCGGCCGCCCGGCCACCATGCCGAGTCGGAAAAGGCGATGGGCTTCTGCCTTTTCAACAACGTGGCGATCGCCGCCCAGCACGCGCGCAGCACGTATGGCGTGTCGCGGGTGGCCATCGTCGATTTCGATGTTCACCACGGCAACGGCACCCAGCAGATTTTCAACCGCGACCCGCATGTGCTGTACATCTCGACCCACCAGGCCCGGCTCTACCCGGGCACGGGCGACGCGGGTGACTTGGGCGAGGGACCGGGTCTGGGGCGCACGATCAACATTCCGCTGTCGGCCGAACACGGCGACGCCGAATACGACGCCATCTATGGCGGGCTGGTGTCGCGCCTGCTCGAGCAGTTCATGCCTGAGCTGATTCTGGTCTCGGCGGGCTACGACATTGCCGATACCGACCCGCTCGGCGGCATGTCGGTGACCTACGAGGGCTTCGCCCGCATGGTCGCTCACATGGTCAACGCGGCGGATCTATTGTGCAAAGGGCGGATCGTCGCTGTCCTGGAAGGCGGGTACAGTGCGGCCGGCCTCGAAGTGGGCGTGACCGCGACGCTCGAGGCCCTGTGCGGCGTCGTGCGGGTGGATGACCCCAAGGGCCCGCTGGTGCGGTTGCCATTGGGCGAGGCGGCCCGCCACCTGCACTTGTACCGCGAACATTTCGATATCTGAGCGCCGCGTTACGCCCAAACCGCATTCGGCCCTGGTAGGTGGAAGCGGTGCGCAGGCCTACGAAGGTGCGGCTTTGGCGGCCTCGGCGCGACGCGCTATGCGACGACCCTTTCATACCAAAGCCAGCCAAACCGGATCGGCTGGCCTTTCCGGTAGGGCGGGGGCGT